>CAJONN010000132.1 GCA_905235955.1 uncultured Marinilabiliaceae bacterium | reverse complement strand
TAGCGGAGTGGCAACAGCGACGAGTTCTTTTTGTTACTTTTTATTTCGCTTCGCTCAATCATCGTTGAGTCTTGCGGAAAGAAAAAGTAAAAGATTAATAAAAAAGCCGTGTTTGGAAATTTGTTTGCACTTACGAAACTTGAGTAATCTTCTTATTTTTGCAACCAATAACACAATAACATCTCTATGAACTACCTCTCAGTTGAAAACCTAACATATCATTGGGGCGATATTTGCCTCTTCGACAACATAACTTTTGGCATTAGCGAAGGACAAAAAGTAGCACTCGTAGCTCGCAACGGCACTGGAAAAACTACACTGCTCAATATGCTCACTGCCAAACTACCCAATGTCCGCTCTGATGGCAAACTCTACCCTGACAATGGAAAAATAACTTTCAACGAATCAATAAGAGTTGGCTATTTGGAACAAAACCCATATTTCAACAACGAGAACACCGTGCTGCAACAAGTCTTCGACTGCGGCACCGAGATAACACAAACCATTCGCGACTACGAGCAAGCACTGCAAAATGGCAACATCGAACTCATCTCACACCTCACCGACAAAATGGACACGCTCAAGGCTTGGGACTATGAGGTAAGAATAAAACAAATACTCTCGCAACTAAAAATCAACAACTTCGACCAACAAGTAAAAAAACTTAGTGGCGGACAACAAAAACGCGTAGCACTTGCCGCATTGCTCATCTCTGAGCCCAACTTCCTCATACTCGATGAACCTACCAACCACCTCGACCTTGAGATAATCGACTGGCTCGAAGAACATCTTACACGCACCAACATAACACTACTCATGGTTACGCACGACCGCTACTTCCTCGACCGCGTCTGCAACTCCATCATCGAACTCGACCAACACAAAATATGGCAATACGACGGCAACTACTCATATTATCTGCAAAAAAAACAAGAACGACAAGACATAAAAGCTGCTGAAGCCGACAAAGCTCGCAACCTGCTACGCAAAGAACAAGAGTGGATGAACCGACAGCCACAAGCTCGCGCCACCAAAGCACAATATCGCATCGATGCCTTCTACGACCTCAAAGAAAAAGCACAAGTAGCACATCAGCAAAAAGGCTTAGAACTCAACTTTCAGGCACAACGCATCGGCAAGAAAGTTATCGATGCCTACGAAATAAGCAAGTCGTTTGGCGATAAGTGCCTCATAAAGAACTTCTCATACAAATTTGCACCAAAAGAAAAAGTAGGCATCGTAGGACACAACGGAACTGGCAAAACCACCCTACTCAACATGCTCACTGGCACCCTACAACCCGACAATGGTCGCATCGAAGTAGGCGAAACCGTAGCATTTGGCTACTACAAACAAGAAGGCATAGTGGTTGACGACGGCAAAACCGTGCTCGAAGTCATCACCGACATAGCCGACCATATCCGCCTCTCTGACGAGCGCACACTATCAGCAGCTCAATTCTTGCGACACTTCCTCTTCCCCACCGAGATGCATCACGTAGAGGTCAACAAGCTATCGGGCGGCGAAAAAAAACGCCTATATCTGCTCACCGTGCTTGTGCGCAACCCCAACTTCCTCATACTCGATGAGCCCACCAACGACCTCGACATACTGACACTCAACGTGCTCGAAGACTATTTACAACAATTTCAGGGCACAGTAATAATAGTATCGCACGACAGATTTTTTGTAGACAAAGTAGCGCAGCACCTCTTTGTGCTCGACGGACAAGGTGGCATAAAAGACTTCCCCGGCAACTACACCGAATATATCGATTGGAAAAAACAACAAACCAAGCTCGAAGCCAAGCAACAAACACCCGAACCCAAAGTAGCTGCCAAACCCATAAAAGAACGCAAACGCCGCAAAACATTTGCCGAGAAAAAAGAGTTTGAAAAGATTGACAAAGAACTGCAAGAACTTACCGAACGCAAAAATCAGCTCGAAACACTAATGAACGGCAACACCACCGATGCCGCAGAAATAGTGCGCCTCTCAGAAGAATATAGCACACTCTGTAACTCGAAATGCGTTGGCTCGAACTGAGCGAAATAGACGATTGAACATAACAAAGCAATGTACTAAAGCACAAAAAATAAGCCCTGAAGGGGCGAAAGAGTGACTGCAATTTGCGTTATTGCTCTTTCGCCCCTTCAGGGCTAATTTGTGGCGGATGCATGATTAGTAGGGGTTACGCTACGCTCACCCCTGCCTGTATTCTTTCGCTCCTTCGGAGCTGCTTTATTTGCTAAGCTTAAGTTAGTTAGTCTTAAACTTCCAAGTTTTTATTTCTGACAATTCATTGTTGGCCTTCACAATTTTACTCTTCAAACCCTCTTTGTATGCAGCAAGTTTAGTTGCAAGCGAAGCGTCAGACAAAGCTAAAATCTGAGCCGCAATAATAGCCGCATTCTGTGCGCCATTCACACCCACAGTGGCAACAGGTATGCCCGGAGGCATCTGTATGATAGAAAGCATAGCATCAAGTCCGTCGAGCATACCCTTGATAGGCACACCAATAACTGGCACCGTAGTGTTGGCAGCTATCACACCCGGCAAAGCAGCTGCCATACCAGCACCAGCAATTATCACCTTCAGTCCACGTTCTTTAGCTTGAGTAGCAAACTGTTCTACCTCAGCAGGAGTGCGATGCGCCGAGAGAGCATTCATCTCAAACGGAATCTCCATATCATTTAAAAATTGAGCGGCTTTTTCCATTATAGGCAAATCAGACGTGCTGCCCATAATGATGCTTACAGTTGGTTTCATTGTTAAAAGTTTTTTATTAAAGCAAAGATATACAATAAACCATTGCCCCATTGCATAATATCCAAACCTTTTTTTATAATTTTGCGCAATCATTTTTTGAAGAACATCGTAGAACACACCAACGTATATTCTTCATACCGATTAGATTACAATTATGGCAAGAATAAAAGTTTTAGATAAGGAGTTTGAAACATCGATACCAGAAAGCGAAATACTAAGCGCAGTCGATGGCGTAGCAGCTAAAATAAATCAAGAACTTGACGGGAAAAATCCACTCTTCGTATGCGTGCTCAATGGCGCATTTATGTTTGCTGCTGACCTCATGAAAAGAGTAAACATACCTTGCCAAATATCATTCGTAAAAGTTGCATCATACAATGGTATGTCAACCACTGGTGCCGTAAAACAGCTCATAGGCTTCAACGAAGATGTCAAAGGTCGGACAGTAGTTATAGTAGAAGATATAGTTGACACAGGCCTTACAATCGACGGACTCGTTAAGCAAGTAAAAGAGCTTGGTGCAGCCGACGTACGCATAGCCACAATGCTATTCAAGCCACAATCGTGCCGCCCCGACGTCAAGCCACAATACGTAGGCATCAACATACCAGAAGCATTCATCATAGGCTATGGTCTTGACTACGATGGATACGCTCGCAACCTACGCGATATTTATACTTTGGTAAAATAAGAAAACAACAAATCATACAAATATAAAAAATGCTTAATATCGTCATTTTCGGCCCTCCGGGCTCAGGCAAAGGAACTCAGAGCGAGAACCTTATAAAGAAGTATAAACTCGAACATATTTCAACTGGCGACCTCTTGCGCCACGAAATTCAGACCAATACACAACTTGGTGTTCTCGCTAAACAACACATGGACAAAGGCGAACTTGTGCCTGATGAAGTAATTATTGGTATGATCGACCGCTTCATCGACAAAAACGTTGAAAAAGTCAAAGGTGTCATCTTCGATGGTTTCCCACGCACCGTAGCTCAAGCCAAAGCACTCAAAGACCTCTTGAACGACTACAAAACCGACGTTTCAGTTATGCTCAACCTCGAAGTACCTGACGACGAACTACTCGTCAGACTCATCGAACGTGGCAAAACTTCAGGTCGTTCTGACGACAACGAAGAGACCATCAAAAAACGCATCGAAGTTTACAACTCACAAACTCGCCCAGTTATCGACTTCTATCAGAAAGATGGCAAACTTGCCAACATCAAAGGTGTTGGTGCCATTGACGCTATCTTTGCCGATATATGCGCAGCAGTTGACGCTGTAAAGTAAAACATCAATATCATATAAGAGCCACGGAGTGCCATAAGTGTGTACTTCGTGGTCTTTATTTGTAAACACCTCAAAAACAAAATTATGGCCACATCAAACTTTGTAGACTACGTAAAAATATTCTGTCGTTCAGGTCATGGCGGACCCGGCTCGGCACACCTACGACATGCCAAATCAATGGCTAAAGGCGGACCAGATGGTGGCGATGGCGGACGCGGTGGCCATGTTATTGTGAGAGGCAATAGCCAATATTGGACTCTTATTCACCTCAAATTTGCTCGTCACGTATTTGCTGAAGATGGCGAACCCGGCGGCAAAGAACGCTCGTTTGGCAAAGACGGCAAAGACCAATATATAGAAGTACCACTCGGCACCGTTGTAAAAGATGCTGAAACGGGCGATGTTATCTTTGAAATAACCGAAGACGGCGAAGAAAAAATCTTATGCAAAGGCGGACGTGGCGGACAAGGCAACTGGCACTTCCGCACCGCAACATTCCAAACGCCCAAATTTGCCCAGCCCGGCGAAGAGGGCATCGAGCTAAGTGCTATAATGGAGCTCAAAGTGCTTGCTGATGTTGGTCTTGTAGGCTTCCCCAATGCTGGCAAATCTACATTGCTAAGCGTTGTTTCTGCCGCCAAACCAGAAATTGGTGCATATCCGTTTACCACACTTGTGCCCAATTTGGGCATTGTTGAATATCGCGACCATAAGTCGTTTTGCATGGCCGACATACCGGGCATCATAGAGGGTGCTGCCGAAGGTAAAGGCATCGGACTGCGTTTTTTGAGGCATATCGAGCGCAATTCGATATTGCTCTTTGTAGTTTCTGCTGAAACGGAAGATGTGATGGGAGAATACAAAATACTCTTCAATGAGCTAAAAAAATACAACCCTGAACTTCTCGACAAACGTCGGCTTTTGGCAATATCAAAAGCCGATATAGTCGACGAGCAACGCATGTCAGAAATAGAATCGCAGCTACCAACCGACATGCCTTGTGTTATCTTTTCGTCGCACACAGGCTTCGGATTGCAAGCACTCAAAGATATGCTTTGGCGCGAATTGCAAAAGAAGGATTAATTACTCACCTCATCAAATCAGTAACACTCTGATTATCAAAATCATCAATAACCACATCGGCTATTGTAGCAACCGTGCTACGCTGATATGTAGTAGCCAAGCCTACCACCTTCATGTTGGCAGCTTTGCCAGCTTGCAGTCCGTGAAGCGAATCTTCAAAAACAACACATTCTGACGGCAATACGCCCAATTTTTGTGCGCCAAGCAAGAAACACTCCGGATTGGGTTTTGAGTGAGTAATGAGGTCAGCAGTAACAACAAAGTCCCACAAATTGTGGAAGTTGGGCAATGCGTTGTATACATTGTTCATTTTGGCATTGTTGGAGCTTGTAACCAAAGCCGTAAGCACACCCTGAGTTCGCAAGGTACTGATAAATAGCTCAGCACCTTGTATATATTCGTATTTCATATTGGCTTCATACTCGTTGAGCATCTGCGTCACAACAGCTTGCTGAGCTACATTCGGGAAGTATGAAGCAAAAATCTGCTTCAGTGTCTGCCCCTTTATAATCATCTCAAAATGTGACAGTTCTGGATGAAATTGTTGTCCAACGATGTTCCATATATGCGAATATTGCTTTTCGGTATCGAGCACAACGCCATCAAGGTCGAAAAGAGCAGCCTTTTTCATTTTTCTGTTTCGTTGTGCAATTCAATCAGTGTGCGATAGGCCGAAAAAGGCAAATGTTCGCCATCAACTACTATGTGTGCTCGCCGATAGAATGGTTCGCGCTCTGATAGTTTACTGCTAATGTAGCTTAGCAGTTCATCGTCAGTTTTCTGAGCAAGTAGCGGGCGGTTGTTTTTGGCATTGCGCAACCGATGACAAAGGTCGGTGGGCTCTACGTTGATGTATATGACAAGTCCGGCAGATAACATTATGTCCATATTGTTGAAGAAACACGGAGCGCCACCTCCAGTAGCAATGATAGCATTATTTTGCTTTGACAGTTCTGCAACCACCTCATTTTCAGCCTTTCGGAATCCGTCTTCACCATATCGTTCAAAATATTGACTGATAGTGCATTGATGTTTCTCTTCAAAGAAGCTATCCATGTCAACAAAATCCCAATTAAGGTCGTGCGCAATGTATTTGCCAATAGTCGACTTGCCGCACCCCATAAATCCGACGAGAAAAATCCTCTTTGTCATATATTATGTTTGGTTGTAACTTGTTTTTTTAATTTACATTACCTTTTTTCTGCCTTTCGAGCCACTCTTCTTTGGTGCGTCGCCAACGTTTGTGAGTCCAAAGCCAAAGATGCGGTGTGCGCACTATATCTTGCTCAAGCATGCGCATAAATGTGTCGGTAATGTCGTAGTCGGGCTGTGCTTTAGGCTCGGCTGTCATAAGTTCAAGTTCTATGTAATAATGCCCACGTTTTGGCCTATACAGATGCGAATATATTACAGATGCATTGAATTTTTTAGCCATTTGTTCAGCGCCAGTAAATACGGCTGTGTCGCGTTGCAAAAATGGGGTGTAGTGGTGTATGCCTTTCCACTGTGGCAGTTGGTCGGCAATGAAAGCTACAAATAGTTTTTTGCCTTCGTTGCGTAGCTGAATGAGTCGGCGAGGTGAGATGGCCATAGGTATGCATTCGCCACCATATTGCTGACGTAGCTTGAGAAAAACTTGGTCGAAAACTTTGTTTTGGAGCGGACTATAAAGCTGAGCGCAATGAGCAAATGGCATCCAATAGGCAAACGATGCCATCCATTCCCAGTTGCAATAATGCCCCAAATATGCAAACACATAGTCTTTGCCGTTTTCAAACTGTTCACGTATCACGCGCACGCTCTCTTCAGAAAAGACTACGCGCCTCATCATCTCCTTTTTCGACATCGAAAACGACTTGATATCTTCAGCAAAATAGTCGCAAAAAACGTGATAGAAGTCGCGTTCTATTTTGGCTATTTCGTCGGCTGTTTTGTCAGGAAACGACTTTACTAAGTTGTCATGCACTACACGTTTGCGATAGAAACGCTTGACAAAAATATAAACTATGTCGAATATCCAATATAATACTCTGAGTGGCAGCAACGATATTAGCCAAAACAGACCATATACAAGATGGGATAGAAATGTTTGCATAATATTTTTTTGATTGCACAAAATTAGTAAAACAGATTTTATCCACGCCTCTTTCTGGACTAAATTGGGCTTCATAGCTTTAAGTTTATTGGCAAGACGTGCTAATTTGGGAAGTAGATTTGAGGTAGTTGACTCAAGTTTCGCAAGTAGAAATATTCTGCAAACAAGTCCCCAATATATGACCTTCCCATTAATTTTACTTTTTCTTTCCGCAAGAAAAAGTAACAAAAAGAACTCGTCGCTGTTGCCACTCC
>CAJONN010000131.1 GCA_905235955.1 uncultured Marinilabiliaceae bacterium | reverse complement strand
ATCTTTAGAGTTTCAATACATACATTCAATTGTCAAAATATTTTTTGTATTTTCGCTTAGCATTTTATACTATGAAATATGATACCAACAGAATCAATGCAAAGCACTATAAAGCATACAATTATGGCATTTACCACAATGTCAATAGTAGCTTGTAACAACACTACACAATATCCAATGACACGTCAAGACAACACTACCGACAACTATTTTGGGCATATAGTTGCTGACCCTTATCGCTGGCTCGAAAATGACACATCGGCCGAAACACAACAATGGGTCAGAGAACAAAACACTGTTACGCGCAACTACATAGACCAAATACCATTCAGAGAGCAAATAGTCAACCGACTGACACAACTTTGGCATTTTGAGCGCAAATCAGCTCCATATAAAAAGGGTGAATACTTTTTTTATAGCAAAAACAACGGACTGCAAAACCAATCGATATACTATCGCACACCATCATTATCAGAAGAGGGAGAAGTAATACTCGACCCTAACAAACTCTCTGATAATGGTACAGTTGCACTTGCCGAGTTCTCACTATCGCCCGATGGCAAATACCTTGGCTACGGTATAGCTCGCAATGGCTCAGACTGGAACGAATATTTTGTGCGCGACCTAAACACACTCACCGACATGCCCGACCATCTGATGTGGATAAAATTTTCAGCTATAGAATGGTACAACGACGGATTCTTCTACTCGCGCTATCCACAACCCGCTGCCAACAATGAACTTACAGCTGAAAATGTAGATAATGCAGTATATTATCATCGTCTTGGTACATCGCAAGATGAAGACAAACTCATCTTTGCCGACAAGCAAAATCCTATTCATAGCTTTGTGCCAGCAGTAACCGATGATAAGCAACTACTTGTTATCACCGTAACAGAATCGACCACAGGCAATGCACTCTATACCTTAGACTTAACCAATCCGAAGGCAGAAGTGAAGCGCACCATCAACTCATTCGACAAAGATTATATTCCGCTCGGACATCACAATGGCAAACTCATAGTGCAAACCAACTATCAAGCACCACACTACAACATTGTTGCAATTGACATAAACAACCCCGATCCACAAAATTGGCAAATCATAGTGCCTGAATCTGACGATGTAATAGAAACGGCTAATTATGGCAACAATCATATTTACATCAACTATATGCACGATGCTCATTCACAACTTGTTGTGGCTAACGTTGAAACATCAGATACAACCATAGTATCAATGCCAGCTATAGGTGCAGTTGGTAGTTTTGCGCCAAGCAAAGGCGAAGATACGGTCTACTTCTCGCTCTCATCATACATATCGCCCATGCAAATCTATGCTTATAGCACATCGTCAAAGCAAGTGAACAAAGTTGAAGGATGGGGCGCAAATGTAGATTTCCCATTTGCCGACTATGAAACAGAGCAACTCTTCTACACCTCGACAGATGGAACTCAGATACCTATATTTATAACACACAAAAAAAATATCGTTCTCGATGGCAATAACCCTGTATGGCTCTACGGATATGGCGGTTTCAACATCAGTCTTACACCAGCCTTTGAAATACGTAGGCTATTGTGGCTTGAACAAGGTGGCATCTATGCCGTTGCCAACATCAGAGGCGGTGGAGAATATGGCGAAGAGTGGCACATGGCAGGCACATTGCAAAACAAACAAAATGTATTTGATGACTTTATAGCAGCTGCTCAATTTCTTATCAATCAGAACTATACCAATCCGTCGCTTATGGTATGTCAGGGAGGTTCGAATGGTGGATTGCTCATAGGTGCTACAATCAATCAAGCCCCCGAACTCTTCAGAGTAGCATTTCCGCAAGTGGGCGTAATGGATATGTTGCGTTATCATAAATTTACCATAGGCAGATATTGGGCAACCGACTATGGCACAGCCGATGACTCAGAAGAGATGTTTCAATATCTCCTTTCGTACTCGCCACTTCACAACATAGCCAATCGGAACTACCCATCAGTATTAGTTACCACAGCCGATCACGACGACCGAGTAGTGCCAGCTCACTCATTCAAATATGCAGCCACATTGCAAAACGCCTACAAAGGCTCGCGTCCAATGCTCATTCGCATTGACAGTCAAGCAGGGCACGGAGCTGGCAAACCAACATCTAAAATCATAGAAGAGTGGGCCGACCTATACGCCTTTGCCTTCAATGAACTTGGAATAGTGTTTAAACAGTAAAAATCAGTGAATTTTACCTACAAAAGCATCGTAAAAGCAAACAAACTTTTAAAAAAAATTTTGTCTGTTAAAGTATAAGTTATAACTTTGCGGAATAAAAGGTAAAATTGAGCGTGCAAATAGCATCAACAATCGCACACCGATAAGACAAATAAAAACTTTAAAATTTATAATTAAACTATGAAACAGACAAGATTCCATCTCATTGGTTCTCTTGCATTGGCTGCGGTTGTCGCAAGCTGCGGCAGCTTGGACAAAATGAAGGAAGCAGCTAAGCAAATTAATTACAAAGTAACACCTGAAGTTCTTGAAACACATGCTGGCAAAGTTCCTATGTCATTCAAGGCTACTGTTCCAGCCAAATTGTGGGACAAGAAAGTTACTGCTGAAATCACTCCAGTATTGACTTACGAAGGTGGCGAAACTGTTTATCCATCAATCACTGTCAATGGTGAAAGCGTGGCTGACAACTCAAATCAGACTATCTCATACACCAACGGTGGTCAGATCGATTACAAGCAGCAGTCAATTGACTTTAACGAAAAAATGCGTGTAAGCGACCTCATCGTTCGTATCAAATTTACTCGTGGCGACGAGAGCTTCGAAATCACTTCAAAAGAACTCGAAATGCCAGCTATTGCTAAAGGCGTTATCGCTACTTCAACCCTCCTTGGCGACGAAGCTGGTGTTCCTGCACTTGGCAAAGACGCATTCCAACGTGTAGTTACTGACTCAAAAGTAGCTGAACTCATTTATCTTATCAACAAAGCCGACATCCGTAGCGGTGAATTGAAGAAAGATGACGTAAAAGCTATCAACGACTACATCAAGACAGTTAAAGAAACTGAAAACATCAACTTCAAAGATGTTGTAGTTGCAGCATACGCTTCACCTGATGGCTCTACCGATCTCAATAGCAACCTTGCTTCAAAGCGTGAGTCTTCAGCAAAAGACTACATCACTAAGCAACTCAACAAGGCTAAAGCTGAAGCAAACGTAGTTACTAAGAACACTCCTGAAGACTGGGACGGTTTCAAAGCAGCTATGGAGAAGAGCGACATTCAAGACAAAGAGCTTATCCTCCGCGTACTCTCTATGTACACTGACCCTGACGTTCGTGAGAAAGAAATCAAGAACCTTTCAGCAGCTTACAAAGTAATTGCAGAAGAAATACTTCCTCCTCTCCGTCGTTCATCAATCTCTATCAACGCTGAAGTTGTTGGTAAGAGCGACGACGAACTGAAGGCACTTGCAATCAGCAACCCAGACTCACTCAACGTTGAGGAACTCCTCTACGCTGCTACTCTTCTCGATGCAGAAAACTCAGCCAAAGCATACGAGTCAGCTGCTAAGATTTACTCAAACGACTGGCGTGCAGTAAACAACTACGGTATCGTTCTCTACAAGAATGGCGACGTAGCTGGTGCTAAAGCTCAGTTCAAGGCTGCTGAAAACCTCAAAGCTACTTCAGAAGTAGAAAACAACCTTGGTGTTGTTGCAATAGCTGAAAAAGACTATGCTGCAGCTAAAGAATACTTTGGCAAAGCAGCAGGTGTAGGTCCTGAACTCGATGACAACCTCGGTATCATCGCCCTCCTCGAAGGCGACTATGCTAAAGCTGAAGAGTACTTTGGTGCTTCAACTTCACTCAACGCAGCACTCTGCAAGATACTTGTTGAAAAATATGATGCAGCTCTTGGTTTGCTCAACGCTAACAACCAAGAAGTTGGTTTGAAGTACTACCTCAAGGCAATCAGTGGTGCACGCAAGGGCGAAGGTGATCTCGTATTCGAAAACCTCCGCAAGGCTGTCAACCTCGACTCTAAGTGGAAAGAGTATGCTAAGACTGATATGGAATTCTACAAGTATTTCTCTAACGCTACTTTCACCGCTATCCTTGACTAATCGGGATCAACAAATCTTCATTAAAAATGTCAGTTGACATTATTTGAAGATAAAAACATAACTAAAAAAGACACATTCCTCAACACTGAGGAATGTGTCTTTTTTTTACTTTTTGGGTGTTATTATAGTATTGTTTTGGTGAAATAGTAAGAAAAAAAGGCTGTTAAGCATCAAAAGCTAAGTAAGTATTGAAGTGAGGAAAACAAGCATTAGTCAGAACTGCGTACTTGCTGATTAGTTTTATAATTTTGCAGCATCAAAGAATAAAGTAATGCAATACAAAGGTGAATTATTGGCTTTTGCTACAATGTTGTTGTGGACAATATGTGCTTTGGTAGGTTCAGTAGCAAGCAAACGAATGGGAACATTGCCGTTTAATGTTATCAAAATGATAATGTCGGTATTGATGCTAAGTATTGTGCTTTGGGTGTTTACAGGTGCGCCATATCCTGTTGATGCTGATGCAGAAACGTGGTTTTGGCTTGCATTGTCGGGTTTCGTTGGGTATGTGCTTGGCGATTTTTGTCTCTATAATTCATACAACCTCATAGGTGCCCGATATGGTCAGCTACTTATGACACTTGCACCGCCATCGGCTTCGCTTTTTGGCTGGGTAATGCTTGGCGAAAGAATGTCGTTTATGGCATTGATAGGTATGACAATTTCAGTTTTGGGTATAATGATAGCTATTCATCGTCCACGAAAAACAACCAAATCACAACAAGAAATATCGGGCAAAGGCATACTCTATGGTATTGGAGCTGGAGTGGGACAAGGCGTAGGTTTGGTATTGAGTTCAAAAGGTTTGCATTGTTATGCTAATGCAATTGAAGGTAGTGGAATATCTGTAAATCTGATGTCGTTTGAAGGAATGTTTATCAGAGCTGTATCTGGTGTCGTAGGATTTGCTATATGGACAATGCTACGTTATAAATTGACAGATTTTTGGCAATCGGCAACACGCACTCATGCTATTTCGCATGCCATGGTGGCTACAATAGCCGGACCATTTATAGGTGGCGGACTTGCTTTGATGGCTACTCAATATACATCAACAGGTATAGCACAAACCATAATGTCATTAACTCCAGTGTTTATAATACTGCCTGCGTATCTTGTTTATCATCAAAAAATTAGTATGCGTGAGGTGATAGGCGCAGTAGTGGCAGTATCTGGAGTAGGGCTGTTTTTTGTGGAGAGTTGATATGAACGTTAATTGACTCAAGTTTCGCAAGTGAAAAACGCACAGAAAATAAGAATGGGCGAAGGTGAATATAACCACCAAATTGTTTCCAACAATAAGCACGGAACCCGATTTTCACCTCGCGGTTGTCGCCTTTGGCACGGAGCGTTAAGAAAATTATCGTAG
>CAJONN010000130.1 GCA_905235955.1 uncultured Marinilabiliaceae bacterium | reverse complement strand
CGTATATTCTAAATGACTGATTTGCTACATTTTGCTATTTTAGAGTGTAACGCTAACCTACATTTTGCGTAATAATATTAAATTATTGCTTTTAAATTATAACAGAATAATTATGCGCAGAATGTGTTAAAAAAGCAACTATCACAAAATATTTGTCTTTTTATTTCACAAATTAAAAATAAGTATCTATATTTGCCACATGAAATCAGACCACTAATGGCTGTGATTTCATAATAGAGTAATAAATTATAACTAAAATTTGCAAATATGAAAGCAATGGCATTCAGAGTGATGCTTGCAATAGTTGCAATGCTCACAGTAACAAACACATCAGCAGTCATCAAAAAGACTGTATACAATAACGACACAGTAGAGAACGGACTTGTAGTAGCACGCGAAGTTTGCGCTGAAGAGGGCGGAGCACTCGTGTTCATATCGCGTAGCGAAATGGAGTACACTGCCGACGGACAACTTGCCGTAAAGCGCGACTACACTTGGAATGAAACTGAAAGCACTTGGACTTTCAGCCGTTTGTATACTTACACCTATTCAGATAACGGCTTCGTTATCACCGTTACTGATGCCAACGGACGTGTTCGCACGTTTGACTATACCAACAATTCAGAACAATAAAGCAACCAAGGCTCAGGAGTTAGTTACTGAGCCTTCAACAAGCATAAAGTTTAAGGGGTTGAACGCTACCGTCGTGATGATAGGTGGCGTTCTTTTTGTTTTTTTAGAACCGACCTTTTGTTGCCCAAAAATAGAAAAATTTGATGGCTATCGGAATATGATTGAGCAGTGTGGCGCATAGTCCGTAGTGGTGCACCATTATCCTAAAACGTTCTTTTAGACCTGAAGTTATGTTGTGTTTAGTTATGCCGCCATCTAAAAAACGAGACAAAACTATGTGGGTATTTACTATGTTTTGGCTTCGGTGCAATATGCTCACACACCAGTCGAAGTCGGCAGAGAAACGATAGCGCGTATCATAGAGTGGGCAGAGGGCTGTGCGTGGCACAAACGACTGATGGCTCACAAGCATTCCCTTCTTGAAGCTACGCCATGTGAGCGTTTCGGGCGGTGCAAGGCGCCTACCCCCAATCTCGTCGCCACTGATGTTGGTCATTACAGTGTTGCCATAATACACATCGGCATTGGGCGCTGAGGCAAACATTTGGCTTACTGTGTTTGGTGTAGCTATTTCATCGCCTGCATTCAAAAACCAGATGTATTGTCCGGTTGCCATCTGAAGACCTTTGTTCATAGCATAATAGAGTCCGTTGTCAGGCTCACTGATACACTTGCTGATGCTTGATGTGTGGGAACTTACAATGCTAAGAGTGTCGTCGGTTGAGGCACCATCAACAATGATATATTCTATGTTTGGGTAATCTTGCTGTTCAACGCTGCGTATGGTGCGTTCGAGAGTAGCAGCAGCGTTGAAGGTGATGGTTACTATGCTAAGGCACGGCAGATTCATTGTTGCTCGTTGGTGTTGTTGCCAAGCATTTGGTTGTAGAGACTTATATATTTCTGAGTTACAGTAGCCTCTGAAAACATTCGCAACGCACTCTCTCTTACAAGTTCGCGCTGTTTAGGACTGAAAAAGAGCACATTGTATATGCCGTTGGCCAAGCTTAGCGAATTTTTCACCTCTGCCAAATAACCTGTTTGCATGTGCGTTATCATCTCGGGTATGCCACCAATACTAAAACCAACCACTGGCGTACCGCAACATAGGCTCTCTACCACCGTGTTTGGCAAGTTATCTTGCAACGATGGCAATATGAATGCATCAGCAGCGTTGTAGAGTTTTACAAGTATTTCGGGCGAAGAGACGAAATCCATATTATGTATCTTGAACGAAAATTTTTCGCTCCATTTCTTATTCATCTTGCCAAAAACAACAAGTTCAATATTGTTGGCTATCACAGGGAAGCTTTCTTGAATGATAGAGAGTGCCTCTTCAAGGTAGCGGAAGCCTTTGCGAATATCGAGTATCTTGGCAGCACCAAACAGAATGAGTTTTTTGTTGCGAGGCAAGCCCAAATCGTCACGACACTCATTGCGATTGAGTGGCCTATAGAAGTTGGTATCGATAGGGTTTGGTATCGAACTGATATTCACATTTTTGAGTGCAGAACTACAACGAGCCAATGTGCCAAGCCACTTACTGCAAGTAACCATTGAGATGTTGCTATTGGCGTAGATGTTGCGTTTTTGCACAAAGTTGTCGTATGACATATCTTTCTTCTTTGGATTATTGATAAACGGACAATAACCGCAACTTTCGTTGAATTCAAAGCAAGTACCAGAATAGTGGCAGCCACCCGTAAATGGCCACATATCGTGCAAGGTCCAAACAATAGGCTTGCCCAATGCCACAAGTTCTCTGATGCTTTCGAGCGAAAGAAAGCCCTGATTTATCCAATGAAGATGAATGATATCGGCCGATTGCACTAGCGGATTTTTTGCCAAACTTTGCCCAGTGTTAGCTATTGAAAAGTTGTAGCGCATGTGGCTATCTTTCTCATGAGGCAAGATATACAAACGCTCGTAGACGAACCGATAAAAGTTTTTTATTTTGTACCACAGGCCTTTGCCTACGCTATGTTCGTTGGGTTCGTGCCTTTTTTGCTCCTGCACCAATATGTGCGAATCAACCCCTGCACGCATCAGCGAACGATGTATGCGAAGTGCAGCAACCGCAGCACCTCCACCTGCGTCAGTTTTGTTTATATGAACAATTCTCACTTGAAGTCTAACTTGAAAATACGTCAGTCATTATTTCGATGACAAAAGTAATTTATTTAATTTAGTTCGATGAATAAATTTGAATGAGATATAGTTTTTATTTGTTAAAATTTAACTGCAATATGTTTTTATTGCTCCACACAAACAACATTTGACGTTGCTTTCCTCCACTTTAGATACTACTCGCTTATTGCATCGCCATCTTTTATCATTACTCGCGTTTTGCCGTTGATGAACGAGGTGATTTTCTCTTCGCCATCGGAGGTTACGGCGTAGTATTTTTTGACCTATAGGTCACTTTTTCATAATAATTCTATTAATTGTAAAATGAAATCCCAATTGACAATTGTCAACTATCAATTGTCAATTAAAAATCCACTCCCAATACTACCGTAAAATTGCGTCCAGCTTCGGGCACATCGATAAGACGATAGTAAGAGGTGTGATTGTAGTAACGTTTATTGAGCAAATTGTTGGCTTGTGCCGAGAGCTCGATGCTCATTTTATCCGTACGCCATATTTTCATTGCCGAAGCATTGAGAGTCCAATAACTATCGGTTGCTTTTTCGGGAGGCACAATGCGGTCTTGTTTCCCTACAAACCGAGTGCTAACGCTTACGAATGCCGACGAAAAACCATGGCTCAAACTCGTTTCGACCGACCACGGTGTGCTGAATGGCAACGAATAGCCCTTCATGTCGCCCGAAAGTTGCTTGGCATACAGATATTCGCCAACGGCTTTTAGCGTAAATGCTTCGATAATCGAATATTCTGCCTCTGCCTCAAATCCGTAGCGCAAAACACGAGCTTGCTTGTAGCTATAGAGCTGCATTCCTTCAGCATAATCGGCTGTTGGACTGAGGTATATGTAGTTTGGAAAATAGTTGAAGTATGGTTCAAATTTTATTTCGAGCCTATCAGAATAGGAAGTAATACTTAGGTCAACTTGATACGAGCGTTCGGCCTTCAAATCTCGATTGCCCTTCTCGTAGCGAAAGATGTGATAGTTGATGCCATCGGCACACAGTTCTTTTGCAATGGGCATTCGGAAACTCTTGCCAATATTAGCTTTCACATCCCAGCTATAACCTTCTATGTTTATGCCCCACGACCATGTTACGCTATTGAATTTGCGCCTAATGTTGGCCGAACGTTGCACATAGACCGAATCACCATTGGTGGTTGGCGTCGGATACCAATCGTTGTAGCGTTCAATATCTATGGCAGAATGGTCGAACCTAATGCCAATGTTTCGGTCTAAGACATCATACTGAGGGAACAACAAATCGATCAGTCCCCAATGACGCTTATGATATAGGTAAACGCCAAATGTATTGCTCTTGAAATCGGGAATAATAAATCCCCAACCATCGCGCTTATTATGCTGATGTTCAGTGCTTATGCCCAAGATGTATTCATTCGAAAATGCTGTTACACCCCTCAGCTCGGCTGTCGCAGTGATAGTGTTTTTGCTAAACCGACACTCGAGCGAGTTTGCGGGCATTGGCATATAGCCATGCGAAACGGGCTCAGAGTGCTCTTCGCGCACATTGCGTTGAAATGCAGCATTGATGTTGAGCGAAATGCCATCGGCGGATAGTGTTGTGTGGCTATGCGCCTTGAAATGGTTCACCCACTGATAGGGCAAATCGATGTCGCGCGCCGAACTATCGTAGTCTGTGTCGGAAAGTCGCACCTCAAGTCCGTGAGCATTGGCAAAGAAACCACTCTTGGCGTAGGTGTCCGACACACGCAAATCGGTATGAAAATCGTCGCCTAAGTATCCAAACATTACGCTTGCATCGCGCTCTTTGCCAGCCGTATTGCGCAACTTGCCATTGTGCAGTTTTATGTAATACGAATAGTATTGTATGCTGTCGGTTGGCACACGGCTATCGGCATAGTCGATCCAAGTGGTATGGAGGCGATAGAAAATCCGATTTGTACGCCCACCAATCTTTGCCGAAGCGCCCCATTGGTCGTTGACTGTTCGCCCAATAAACTGCACAGCACCTGTAAGTTTTTCTGTAGGTATATTATTAGAATACAGATTGATAGCGCCACCAATAGCATCAGAACCACACATCAGAGCTGCCGGACCTTTCAGCACCTCAATACGATCAACGCCAAATTGGTCAATTTCGAGACCATGGTCGTCGCCCCACTGCTGACCTTCGTGCTTGATGCCATTTTCGGTTACTACCATACGGTTGAATCCTAAGCCGCGAATGGCAGGTCTCGATTGCCCAGAGCCAATGCTCATAGCCTGCACGCCCGGAATATGTTCGAGCGTTTGCATCAGACTGCCCGAAGCATGAGTTGCTATATAACCGCTACTTATTTGTATGCTGCTCAGCGATGAATTTTGCCGATAGCTGTGTTCGTCAGTTGCATTTTCTATAACATCATCGAGCACAACAACACTATCTGCAGCCGCCAATGCTACCGCAGCCATTAAATATGTAAACATCTCAACTTTTCCACTTGAGTTAAACTATTATAAATCAATAAAATAAACGAATATTTGTTGTATATTAGTGGTGTCTAAATAACTGAATAACAACAAAATACTCGTTTATCTTAATGAATGCAAATTTATTCCTTTTAGATGAGATTTCGGGCGATAAATGTCAAAAAAATGCCAATCGATCACATTCCCTTAAAAAAGTTTTCAAATGAAAGAGCCGTGTTGAGGTAAATTAAAACTTATAACTTAAAGCTATAAACTTCTTTGCAATCTGAAAAATGTAATGTATCTTTGCAAAGTTTGTTAATACAGATAGCAAAGCGTTAGTATTTTAACAAGATTGAATATAAAATAAACTAAAAAAATAAAAATGGCAAAGATGAATTTTGGTGGTGTCATCGAAGAAGTGATGACACGTGAAGAGTTTCCACTCGAAAAGGCACGTCAGATCTTGAAAGATGAAACTATAGCCGTAATAGGTTATGGCGTTCAGGGTCCGGGTCAGTCGCTCAACCTTCGCGACAATGGCTTCAACGTCATCGTAGGTCAGCGCCAAGGCAAGACATACGACAAGGCAGTAGCTGACGGTTGGGTGCCCGGTCAGACACTCTTCGGCATCGAAGAAGCTTGCCAGAAGGCAACTATCATAATGTGCCTTCTTTCAGACGCAGCTGTAATGTCGGTTTGGCCTAACATCAAACAATATCTCACACCCGGCAAGGCTCTCTATTTCTCACATGGCTTTGCTATCACTTGGAACGATCGTACTGGTGTAGTTCCTGCCAAAGATATTGACGTAATAATGGTTGCACCTAAAGGTTCAGGCACATCACTTCGCTCTATGTTCCTCGAAGGTCGTGGTCTCAACTCATCATATGCTGTATATCAAGACGCTACAGGCAAGGCTCTCGACCGCACTTTGGCACTTGGCATCGGCATTGGTTCGGGCTATCTGTTCGAAACAACATTCCAACGCGAAGCTACCTCTGACCTCACTGGCGAGCGCGGTTCGCTTATGGGTGCAATACAAGGTTTGCTCCTTGCACAATATGAAGTATTGCGCGAGAATGGTCATACTCCTTCAGAGGCATTCAACGAAACTGTTGAAGAGCTCACTCAGTCGCTTATGCCACTCTTTGCAAAGAATGGTATGGATTGGATGTATGCCAACTGCTCAACAACAGCTCAGCGTGGTGCTCTCGACTGGATGGGGCCATTCCACGATGCTATCAAGCCTGTTGTAGAAAAACTTTATGCCAATGTTAAGTGTGGCAACGAAGCTCAGATTTCAATTGATGCAAACTCTAAGCCTGACTATCGTGTAGGTTTGGAGAAGGAACTGAAGGCTCTTCGCGAAAGCGAGATGTGGCAAACAGCTGTAACTGTTCGCAAACTTCGTCCTGAAAATAACTAAACAACTTATAACTCTTTTGAGCATAGCGCAGATCTCAGCAATGAGGTCTGCGCTTTTTTGATGTTATAAGTTTTCAAGATACAGTTCTCGCATACAATCCTAAAAATGCAAATAGACCGATGCCATTATCATGCGGGCGCGGAGCTGATACTCTTTGCTCGTTCGCAGCAGGCTCTCGTTGGTGTAGCCGTAGGTGCGTTGGTCGAAGAGGTTGAGCGCTGTGAGGCTTAGCTCCACGCCGTTGCTGAAGGTGTAGCTGCTCGATAGGTCGGCAAGGTAGAGGTTTTTGTGCTGATTGTCAGATATTTGATTGCGAAAATGATCGCCAATGAGTTTTATCTGCCATCGCTCGATGGGATAGAAATTGAGCGTCAGCTTTTGCGAGAGGTCGGTGGTGGACGACTCGAGGTCGGCCGTTGCGAGGCTCATCAAACTTTTGGCGGCCGTGAGCTGATAGACGAAGTTGAACCAGCGCGCTGGGCGACCGTTGAATTTTGCGCCCCATGTGTGGCTCTCCGATGTGTAATTGGTCTCAGTGCCAAGCTGTTGCATCGTTCCGTCGCTATGAATATAGGAGTAATTTACGCTGATGAGTCCGCTCATAAAGCTGATGCCTTTGCTTATTCGGCCGCCCACCATGAGAAATTCCGACTTGCTTTTTTGCTCAGAATATGAGTTGACGATATAGTCGCCGCTGAAGTTGCGCTCCGTTGTCAGATGGCTGTCAGTCCAATCTTTGCTGACAAATCCGTTGATGAAAAACATCGCGAGCGGTCGTTTGTAGTCGAAGTCGAGGAGGATGTGGCGGCTCTGGTCGGTGGTGAAGTCAACAAATCCGCGATAGAGATTTTGATAATCGCTCATTATCAAGCCATTGAAAAAATTCTGTTCATCGACAGTTTTTTGCCTTATTCCGCCCGAAATGGTGCTCTGCAGTCGTGGACTGAAATGATAGCTAACTCGCAGATTTGGAGATATTTGCGCTTTATTGGTAGTCTGTTTTTCATCGGCTCGATGGTCGTTGAAAATGTAAGGCGTTAGCGAAATAGGCACCTTGAAAGTGATGTGCCAGCCGCCTTTGTTGAGTTCGGCACTCGGCGAAGCATAAACTCGTGCAAAGGTCATGCGAATATCATTTTGGAGTTCGCTGCTATCGGCAATGCCCACAAGTTGGCTCTCGAGAAAGCGGTTAAGTGCCTGAACGCCAACCTCCATCGAGATGGTGAATGGATTGAGGTAGATGCCGAGCGAAGTGTGCGTATGATTGAAATAGGCCGACGACGTAACGCTCTGATGGGCATCGCCAGCGGTGAGCGAATGTGGGTGGCGCATATAGGCGTTGTAGGTGTTGAAGGAGTAACTCTTCTGTCCGCGACGCAAAATAATCTGAAAATTATCCGAAAATTTACACTTCGGCATCGCAGCATCTTGCTCTATTTGGTACATATTGTGAGCAATATCCATCAACACATCGTTCCATTGCAAATCTACAGTGAACTTATTGGTAATGAACTTTTTAGCATCGTTATTAGCAAAATTCAAATTGACGTTCAACACATTTTTTGTCTGCTTGGCATGCTCGTCGTT
>CAJONN010000129.1 GCA_905235955.1 uncultured Marinilabiliaceae bacterium | reverse complement strand
ACCCGAAGATGATTGAGCGTAGCGAAATAAAAAGTAAAAGACTAATGAGAAAGCCGTGTTTGTTGTTTGCAGTACATTTCTACTTGCGAAACTTAAGTTTATGTTTTAACGAAACAAAACAAAGTTCAGTGTGGCTAAAGAAAAAAAATATTTCTAAAATGAAAAAGCAGTGCCTATTTCAGTATCTTTACAACCAATTATGAAGAAAGAATATTCTCCAGAACATATCAGCAACTTTATGCATTATTGTCCGCATTGCGGCAGTAGTAGTTTTATGGCGCACTCTGGCAAGGAAATGCGTTGTAGTGCGTGTGGTTTTAGTTTGTTTCAGAATGCATCGGCAGCTGTAGCGTGCATCATTGTCGATGAAAGTGGTCGCATCTTGCTTGCTCGGCGTGCTTTTGACCCTTGGAAGGGTATGCTCGACTTGCCCGGTGGCTTTGTCGACCCATCTGAAACTATCGAAAATGCTGTTCGTCGTGAACTATCTGAAGAATTGGCAACAAAAGTTGTTGATATGCGTTATATATGTTCGTTTCCGAATGAATACATCTTTAGCGGCTTCCTTGTCTATACGGTCGATTTGGGCTTTGTGTGCAAAGTGCCAGATGTGAGCCTTTTGTCGGCTGCCGACGATGTGGCCGAGCTTTTATGGTTTGCCCCCGCCGATGTGCCATTTGAACAGGTTGCTGCACCATCTATTCGGAATATTTTACACTTTTATTTGTCAACACTAACAGAGTGAAGTCATTTTGCTATATCATATTATCCCTATTGGGGGTGGTCAATATCTTCGCGCAACACGAAGAAAAAGCTGTGTCGATTATCTACAACAATGCCCAAAATGTAGAGTCGATGCAGAGCGATTTGCCTACGTTTGAATATTCTGACAATGGGTTGCGTGGCAAAACATGCCAAAACATCATTGAAGATTCTGACGGCTACCTTTGGGTATTGGGCACCGATGGTGTGAGCCGATACGATGGTTTGTCGTTTGTCAATTTTTATCAGAGCAATAGCCGAGACCAAATGGAAAATGCAGCAACTGCTATTTGCGAAGATACCATAACCAACTGCATTTGGATATCTATGCGCAGGCGTAGCACCATTGTGAGCCTCAACAAACGTACGTATCAAATCAAGGAGATACCTTTTAGTGTCAATACTACTCAGAAGGGTGCCATTTATGTACAAACTCTCTTCAACTATTCTGACTCTCTTCTGCTTGCCCAAAGCGGATTGGGCATCTTCCTTATAAATAAATATACTGGTGCAACATCTGAATTGCTTTTTGATCAGAACTCAAAGTTCAATATGCAAGACCATGTGCTCACTTTGAATGGCAACGACTATATGGTCAACTCTGGCAAACTTTGCCAACTTGTTGGGCGCAATAAGCAAATGCCACAGATTGAATATCTCGACATCAGCATCAATGAAAATATGAGAGTGAGGCATATCGCTCCTCAAAACGACCATGCAATACTCATAGAGGCAGCGTCGTCAAATCGCAAATATTTCATCTATTCATACGATATAAATACAGGTAAAACAGAGCAGCTGATGTGTGTCGATAAACCCGGCAAAAGCATTACCGGAATGAACGATGGCTTCTGGCTTTGGACTATCTCTGGCGTATATTATTATAGGTATGCCGACCACAAAATCTTCCTCTATACCACACGCAATACAGCACTAAAGGATAACGATTTCCATTGTAGCCTAAAGCTACGCAACCAACCTATAATATATGTTGGCACTGCTAATGGCATAATGAAAAACGACTACTACAATTCAAAGTTTAAGATAACTGACATTAGGCGCGTCTCTGAGTCGGCCAACTGCAACCCAATAATGACCTACAAAGATAAATATGGCACCTATTGGCTTTGGCTCTTAGACGGCATGTATAGGCGCACACAAGCCGAATACCTGTTCAAAAAAGTTGATATGGGCAATATGTTAGTGAATAGCGTAGTTGGCTGCTATGAAGATACTACACGCAATTTGCTATACTTCAATAGTTTAAGGTCTCTGATTCGGCATAAAATAGGCACCAACAACTTCACTGTCATTTCGCCCGATAGCATCAATTCGCGCATCATGACAGTCTCTGTGCGCCCTGATGGCCGATTGCTCTATGCTACGGCAAGTGTGGCATACGAATACAATCCGCAAACCAACAAAAACCGTACCCTTGCTACGCTGAGTGACAAGATGCCCGACGCTACGGCTATGCGCTTCGATGGCGACTCATTGATATGGATTGGCAGTAGAAAATCGCAGCTGCTTAGCTACAACTACATTACCAATTCACGCAGTGATGAGGTAACCATAGGCAACGAAGAAAAAAGCATCAATCAGATACGTTGTACTCACATCAATGGCATACATGAAGTATGGGTAGCAGCCAGCGCCAACGGACTTAACTATTATTTGCCAAGCAAACATCACGTTACACGCATAGAGTACCATCCGATGCTTTTCGGCTCAGTAAACAATCTTGAAATAGATGCACAAAACAATTTGTGGATAAATTCGCCAGACGGATTGCTCTGTATCAACAACTCTGATGGCAATGTGTATGAATATAATCAGAGCATATACAACCTCTGTCCACGCTTCAACATTACTGCCACAAGCATAAGTAGCGATGGTAATATGCTTATGGGCGGACCCAATTACTTCATCGAATTCAACTCTGTCAATTTTGCTCATAACAACTATTATCCTAAGCCCATCATCAACTCCTACAAGTTTATCAACTCTACGGCACTTGCCTATGACAACTACTTGGAGGGCGAATACTACAATGTTACTGACACTATTGAAGTGCCAGCCGGTGTGCGCTCAGTGCAGATACAAACACGTGTGCTCAACTATAGCAACCCAGAGTACAACGTCATACAGTGGCGCATGGCAAGTAGCACATGGACTACAATCAATGTCAATTCGCCCATAACATTCCCAATGCTCACACGTGGTATAAACAAAATAGAACTTCGCTCGTGCGACATCAATGGAATACCAGTAGGCGATGTGCGCACACTCTATCTCAACAAACACGTCTATTACTATGAACACCCTCTCTTCTATGCCTTGCTTGTAGTGTTGGGCGTATTCCTCATAGTGGCTATTATACTAATAAGGTCGTATTCCGAACGCCAACAACGCATCAAACTTAAAAACGAAGTAGAACGTCAGGCTGGTGAAATAAAACGCGTCAATCGTCAGCTGCGAACCAGCCAAACAATGATAGAACAGCAAAATATAGAACTGCGCAAAAGTCGCGACAACCTCGAACAACAAGTAGCTGAACGTACTGCCGAACTTGAAGTTGCCAAGCAAAAAGCTGAAGAGAGCAGCAAACTCAAGTCGGCCTTCCTTGCCAATCTGTCACACGAAGTGCGTACGCCAATGAACTGCATCGTAGGCTTTGCCAAGCTCATGGGCGACCCCGACTGCGATCCTAACGACTTGCGCGAATTTGCTCACCTCATACAAGAGAGTAGCAACGGCATGCTTGTGCTCATTGGCGACCTGCTCGATGTCTCGCGCATTGAGAGTGGGCAACTACGCGTCAACCTCAACGACTTTGAAGTAAGCAAAGAGATTTACGATGTCTATAAAATGCTCTCCATCGAACGCAAAAATCCGTCAATCGACTTCCTACTCGATGCTGATAGTGGCATCAACAAACGCATAATTTATAGCGACAAAGACCGTTTCCGTCAAATAATAATAAACCTATCTTACAACGCATTTAAATTTACCGAAAAAGGTTATGTTTGCATCCATGCTCGAATAATAACACCTGAGCAATTGCCAGAATATGCTTACCCCGCCGACGCTCCAATACCTACTGACACATTCGAGTTGTTACTTGTGAGCGTAGAAGATACAGGCATAGGCATTCCGGCCGACAAAACGCAAGTTATTTTTGAACCATTCCGCAAACTCAATAACAACAAAACACTCTATCCCGGACTTGGTTTGGGACTCAACATAGTGAAAAACCTTATTATGTTACTCAAAGGACAAATATGGCTCACAAGTATTGAAAATAAGGGAACAACATTCTATTTCTATTTGCCTTTCTGAAAAATATGATAACAAAAAAATTATTGCCTCATATCAACATTCATATAGCTCGCGAAGCAGCCCGATATTACATCAAATCAGGCTATTGGCGCGGACACCGAGTGCATAGCCCATTTGTATACCACATAGTGCGACACATCATCACCACGCGCCATCGCACCGACCAACAAGCACAACGCAATGGACGCATCTATCGCAATGCACTCCTTGCCGACAGGCGCATCATATCTGTTACTGACCTTGGCACAGGTGCACCTCGCAACAATCAGCGCACAGTGAGCCAAATAGCCCAAAAAGCAGCCATCAGCGAAAAATATGGCCTCATGCTCTATCGCCTCGTGACCGAACTCAAGCCACAGCGCATACTCGAACTTGGCACATCGCTTGGCATCAGCACACAATATATGATACAAGCCCTCACCCCAGATGCCATACTTACCAGCATCGAAGGTAGCCCAGAGTGTGCGCAAATAGCCTCTGAAAAACTACATGGCGTAGGCTATAGTGTCGACTTGCGTGTAGGCAACTTCGACAATATGCTCCCCATTGTACTTGCCGAACCACAGCTGCCAACATTCTTCTTCATCGACGGCAACCATACTCGTCAAGCCACATTGCACTACTTCAACCTCATATCAAGCGAACTTGAGCGTCGGAACACTGATGCAGTGATAGTTTTTGACGATATACATCTCTCTGAAGAGATGACCTCGGCATGGGACACCATAACGCACGACGAACGCGTAATGACCAGCATCGACCTCTTCAGAGTCGGCATAGTGTTTTTTCGCAAAGGATGCCAAAAAGAATATTACTGTGTAAGATGGTGATAAACAATAATATATAAAATCATGAACAAATACAAAACACTATTTATTGTAGCACTTGTTGCAATATTTGCATCATGTTCTGACAATGACGATGAAAAAGATTCTGACAACAGCACAGTAGAACTTACAGTAGACTACGAGTCGCACGCTATAGACCTTGGCTTGTCAGTGCGTTGGGCAAATATGAACGTTGGTGCTGAAACAGAAGACGACCTCGGAAGCTATTTTGCTTGGGGCGAAACAGAAGAACCAAAAGACACATTTAAGCTCAGCACCTATCAATATTACGACAACGACTACATCTATATAGGCAACAATATCGAAACAACTACCTATGATGCAGCACGAGCCAACTGGGGCGGCAAATGGCGTATGCCTACAAAAAATGAGCTAAAAGAATTGGTTGAGCAATGTGATTGGAAGTGGGAATGGGGCACAACATTCAACACATTTGGTTATCGTGTAGTTGGTCCCAATGGCAACAGCATCTACTTGCCAGCAGCAGGCGGATATACCAAAGATTCAGACCCTTCTAACTTATGGAACAAAAACGACTTTGGCTATTATTGGATGAGTACACTTGAAACCAAAGGCTTGGCATCTCTGTTGCGCTTCAATAAGAATAAACCCACAATAGAGATAAACGATGTTTATAAAGGTATGAGTGTCAGGGCTGTAGTTGAATAAACAGCCATTCTGAAAGTTTGTCTCTCCTCAAAAAAAACGGAAAACCCCAACGGTATAATACCATTGGGGTTATTTCGTCTTATGCAAGAGACTCAATATTAATAAGCCTTGCCTTTAGCTTCGTCAGAAACGGTAAGCTGCTTGCGACCTTTTGCGCGGCGAGCTGCCAATACTCTACGACCATTTGGAGTTGACATACGCTCACGGAAACCGTGCTTGTTCACTCTCTTGCGATTCGATGGTTGGAATGTTCTTTTCATCGCTTTATTTGTTTTTCGTTTTTATAACTCTCTCGGCTTTGGGGTTACCGATATAGAGCATCGTTTTCAAGGCGCAAAGGTAAGCATTATTATTTTCTGACGCAATATTCAGCTTGAAAATATTTCTTACTTTTGTCACATTATGCCACATATAGATATAATAGGAGGCGGTATGGCAGGTCTGGCACTTGGCATACAGCTACAGCAAAAAGGTTATAACACAACTATTTACGAACAACACTCAGTAGCTGGCGGACTATGCACTAGTTGGCAACGCGGAGCATACACATTCAACGGTTGCTTACATTGGGTGTTGGGCGCACGTAGCGGTATTTCGTTTTATCACTTCTGGAAAGAACTTTTTGATATCGACCAGCTATCTTTCTACATGCCTACCGAGCGTGTGGTTTTTGACGTTCCATTGCCCGATAAAAATGGTTGCAAAAAGTTTTTTTTCTATACCAATATCAATCAGTTCGAACATTATTTACTTAGCATAGCCCCCGAAGATGCTACTGAAATAGCTCATTGGTGTAAGCAGGTGCGCATGATAATGCCACTGCTCGATTATCTGCCTCCAGTATGGCCTGATAAGCTATTGGCGCGCACCAAATTGGCACTTAAAATGATTCGGCTCTTACCGCTATTGCCATTTATGCGTCAGTGGGGCAAACTTACCAATCGTACTTATTCTCAGCGTTTCAATAACGTTTTTTTGCGCAAAGCAATATCTATGCTCTATGATGCCGAGATGCGCATGACGGTGCTTATCTTTGCTCAGGCCTACGCTGCAAAACAAGTTGCGCAATACCCCATTGGTGGCTCTGCATATTTTGCATCGCAACTTGTGGCTCGCTATAGTTCACTTGGCGGCACTCTACGTTTATCGGCTAAGGTGAAAAATATTATAGTTTCCAACAACAAAGCACAAGGTGTAGTGCTGAGCAATGGCGAACGCACTATGGCCGACTTTGTTGTCTCTGCTGCCGACTGGCATTGGACGGTTTTTGATGCACTTGGCGGACAATATCTCAATAAGGCACTTTCTCGCCTGCAACATCCGCCCAAAGATGAGG
This sequence comes from uncultured Marinilabiliaceae bacterium, assembly GCA_905235955.1. Lineage (GTDB taxonomy): Bacteria > Bacteroidota > Bacteroidia > Bacteroidales > Marinilabiliaceae > W3P20-009. The sequence goes on along the minus strand of CAJONN010000129.1, from coordinate 3,725 downwards.
TCTTTTTCTCTTATTGTCGACTCTTTATAGGTGTAGCTCTGCCCATGACCGATGTGCCACATTTTGCACGCATAGCCACTGAGCCTATTACCCTGCCTGACGGTACACACTACGACCATTTAGAGGTCGAAACATACAACAACGATCCAACTCTTGCCCCACATGGTTGTGTGACAATGGCCGTCAATCTGCTCACACGCGAAGGTGAATGGTGGATTAGTTTGCGCAAAAACAACATATCGGCTTATAGAGAAACCAAGCAACAACTTGAAACCGAACTACTTCAGCGACTCGAACAATATTATGGTGCCGAGTGGCGCAGCAGGGTAGAGGTTACTGATGTTGTAACGCCCGCAACCTTCTATCGCTATACGGGCAACTTTTGGGGAAGTTCGCAAGGTTGGTCGCCACGCCCTGACATTACAAAGCGTCTGCCCATTGGCTACACATTGCCTCAATTGCACAACTTCATGCTATGTGGACATTGGACCGAGGCAGGGGGCGGCATCCCAGTAGCTATCTATTCAGCACGCAAAGTAGCCAAACTTATAGAACTCAACTTTCGCAAGTGAAAAATGCACAGAAAATAAGCCATAAATGGGCGAAACTTGAGTAACCAACAACTCTCTCCACCTAAAACTTACTTGCTATATCAAAGGCCTGTTTTATTCTATCGCCCATACCTATACCATCGCGCAAATTGCCAGCTATGCATAGTGTTGGGTATTTATATTGCGCTCTTTTGATAGCTTGCAAACGTTCGTCAGTTGAGGCTTCATATTGCGGTATGGCTCGCTGATGACGCGATATGTTTACAGCATCGGGCACAGTGCCACGCTCAAATCCAAGCATACTATGCAAATTGGTGCTTACCATATTTATAAGTTCTGAGTCGCTCATATTCAGCATCTCTGGATGACGCATACCACCAATAAAAAACGACATCAGTGCACCACCTTGCGGAGCTCTGTCGCTGAAGCATGCCGACGGAAAGAGTATGCCAAGCACATTTTGCTTTTCTATCGATGGTACAAGTCCGCCAAAAGCTAGCCAATCGTTACCATTTGTATTCATTAGGCCTACTCCCACTTGCACCACAGGCGCATAGGTCAGATTGTTGATCTTCTCCATTATTTCAGCATCAATAAATGGCAAAAGCTCAGGCAATGAATATGCTCCGCACGTAGTTACAACCTTATTGGCTTCAATCTCTATCTCTTCGCCATTGCGTCTGCCCGTAAGCCTCCATGTGTTGTCGGCATTAGGCAATATAGATATCTTGTCAACCGATGTCAAAATATGTTCTGTGCCAATGGCGTTAGCTACAGCATTAGTCAGATTGCTAAATCCGCCCATTGCTGAAAATACCTTTTTAGTTGCCTTTAGGTCGCGTTCTGTTTTGGGTTGCTTAGCTTTGGCTATCGAACCTCGTATAAACGAGCCATATTGCTGCTCAAGCTGATAGAGCTTGGGTAATGCACATCGCACTGCCAAGTTGTACGGATTGCCTGCATAAACGCCTGATATAAATGGGTCTACAGCATAGTCTACATACGACTTCCCAAGTCGGCGTGCTGCCAATGCTGCTACTGATTCGTTAGGGTCAGTGCCTTTTGCGCGCCATGGTTCGCCCAAAATCCTAAATTTATCATGCCATGTGAATAGTGGCGTTGTTATGGCTTGCAACAACCCAGCTGGCAACGGATTGAATTTGCCATTTTTCCATATTAGGCGTTTTTTGCTACTCTCAAGCGCCGTTTCCAATTGGCATGCATCGCCAAGTTGTTCAAATAGTTCTGCCACTTCTGGGTGTTTTACTACACCCGTGTTCGGACCAGTTTCAAACACAAATGGTCCGTCACTTACAGTATGTATCTGTCCGCCTATTCTGTTTTGTCGTTCAACCACAATGGCGTCGATGCCTTTGCGGCGTAGTTGTAGTGCTAATGTGAGGCCTGTAATGCCAGCGCCTACCACTATGGTATGGCATTGTATCATATTCAAATGGGCTTTGAAAATTGTTTGGTAGTATTTTGCATAAGTGGGTCAAGGGCAGCAGCCACATTGCGTACGTATGGGTGCCCTTCGGTTGTCATTTTGATTGTATCAGTTGTCAGAGACAATATGCCATCGGCTTGCATATCTTGCAGTTGCTCAAGGTTAAAGTGCAGAGCTTTTCTTACCTCGTCAATGCTTAGTTTTAGCTCTTCTGCTATCTGGCTCCAACTTATTTGGTAGTTGCACATTAGTTGCTCAATCACACTCCTTGCAATGCGTTGCTCTGCAGTGAGTGTGTATCCTTTGCTCGATGGTAGTTTGCCTTGTTCTATAAGCTCAATATATTGTTCAATGCTCTTAGTATTTTGGCAATATGCTCCATCAAGCTGACTGATAGCCGTAACGCCAAAAGCATAAACCTGTCCTGTCGTGCGTCGGGTGCAATACCCCTGAAAATTCCGATGCAACTGCCCATTCTTCAATGCCAAATAAAGCTCATCGGTAGGCAATACAAAATGATCCATTCCTATCTGAACATATCCAGCTTCGCAGAGCAAATTTGCAGCATTCTCATACATTTGTTGCTTGTCAGTTGCTAATGGCAGCCCATATTGCTCCAAAATAGCTTGCCTCTTGAATACCCAAGGCACATGCCCATATCCAAAAGTTACAACGCGGTCAGGCTTAGTGGCAATAGCTCGTTCTATGCTTTGAGCAAACAACTGCGGCGTTTGCAGTGGCAATCCATACAAGAAATCCATACTTATAGTAGCCCCTGTACTACGCAATATTGGCACAATCTCTTCTACAGGTATAAGAGCAGGCGTTCGGTTGACAACTTTTAGTACCTTCTCATCAAAATCTTGCACACCAATGCTAAACCTATTGAAGTGGCTCTGCGTAAGACTTTGCCATTGTTCAGCATTCAGAAATCCCGGATGACATTCAATAGCTATTTCTGGTTTTTCTATTGTGCCAAAAAGCGAAAGAATATGCTCATTTATCTCGCGTAGCACCTCCACCGGCATAAGCGTTGGCGTACCACCACCATAGTGTATTTGGCTTATCTTGCGTTGCGGAGCAATGAGTGCAGCCACCATATCTATCTCTTTGTGTAGCGCACTTATATATTTGTCAACAACAGCCTTGTCAGAAGGTTGTGCGTATGAATTACAACCGCAATAATGACACAAATGATGACAAAACGGAATGTGCAAATAAAACGACAAAGTGCTACAACCCTCATCGTTCGACTTACAAACAGCCTCCTGATAGCTCTCCGCACTCATCTCAACAAAATAGTTGGCAGGCGGATAGCTCGTATAGCGAGGCACCGATACATTATATTTTTCTATCAGATTCATCTGTCAGATTTTCTGTTTGCAAAATTACAATTCAATGCCCTAATCAGCAATCCTCATTAATGTGGAATTTTGACCATCCTCCTTCTTGGTTTGCATAAATATACCCTCCAATCTGTATAAATATTCATCCTATTTTCCCCTCACACCCTTCAAAGCTCCATTTGTAATTATCTAACTCAAGTTTCGCAAGTGAAAAACGCACAGAAAATAAGAATAGGCGAAAGAAATATACCCAACAAAATAACCTTCCAACAATAAGCACGGAACTCGATTTTCACCTCGCGGTTGTCGCCTTTGGCAAGGAGCGTTAAGAAAATTATCGTAGCGAAGCGTTAAAAACGATTTTCTGTTTGAGCGAAGCGA
>CAJONN010000128.1 GCA_905235955.1 uncultured Marinilabiliaceae bacterium | reverse complement strand
CAAAGGCGACAACCGCGAGGTGAAAATCGGGTTTCGTGCTTATTGTTGGAAGCAATTTGGTGGTTATATCCCTTTCGCCCATTCTTATTTTCTGTGCGTTTTTCACTTGCGAAACTTGAGATAATAACTTTTGACTATGTGTGAACTTGGGAATAATGTATGAATTCACCTTGCTCTACAAAGCAACAAAGTGCCAGCCCTGAGCTGAATATGTAGCAAGTGTCTGCTCAAGTGCGTAGCGCATACGCTCACCTGCTTTTATCGAGTCATGAAAAACGATGAGCGAGCCGTCGCGCACAAAGTTGCGTACATTGTCAAACACCTCTTCGGGCTGCAAACGGTTATCATAGTCTTTGGGCATCACGTCCCAAAAAACGAGTTTCTTGAAGCCTATTTTGTGAGTTATCTGCCATGCGTGCCACGGCGTTATTTGTCCGTGAGGTGCTCTGAAGTAGTGCGCCAAGCCTTTTTCGTGTTGGTTGCATAGCTCTATGTTTGCACAATAATCGGCCCATGGCGTTTTGAATAGTTGCAGATGATTGAAGGTGTGATTTCCTACCGTATGACCGCGACGAACTATGTCTGCAAATATTTCTGGATGTCTTCGCACATTATCACCCACACAAAAAAAGGTTGCTTTCACCTGATATTTGTCAAGTAAATCGAGCACCCAAGGTGTTTGTTCTGGTACTGGTCCATCGTCGAAGGTGAGGGCAATGGTTTTGTGGCGTTGCTTGCGTGGCAGTCGCCATAGTGAGTTAAAGAAAAGCCGCCTGACAAATGCAGGCGGCTGTATTATCCAGTTGATTTTCATCAATGTCTCTTATCTGTAGGAGAATAATTGCTCTGCTACACTTACCAGAGGTTCGTATTGCTCAGTCATGCTGGCGTGCAATTGGGTTCGACCAAATGCAACTGCTACTTTGTCTATTTCAAAGTAGATGGCTATAGAGCGCTGTATGTCAGGCAATACGCTACCTATTTTGTTTTGACCGAGACTCATGTAGTAGTTGAACTCTTTCCAGTTTTCGTCAGAGAATTTGCTCAAAATGTCGTCAGCCTTTTCATTTTCGCCAGCCATGTAGTAGCTACGAGCAAGTGTGAGGCTGAAGTAGTTGTGAGGTATGATGCTATCAGGCAATTCGGTTTGTACCTTGTCGAGCACAGCCAAAGCTTTGTTTAGCTTGTCTTGATGCTCGGCTTCAGATATTCCTTCAGCATTTGCCTCGATGATGAGTGTCAATGCCAAGCGCGAAAGATTGTTGCGCATAGTGCATGCCATACGTGTTTTGTTCTCATCGAGGTAGAGACCGGGTTTGTTGTATGAACCCCAACGGAATTTGTTCATCACCTTGTCATACATCTTTTCAGTGTCGACGCGTCCCATACCATCTTCGGCTGATATTGGAGCTATGCGATAAGCCAAACCTTCGAGCTGGAAGTAGCGGTTGAGGCCTACATAGTTTTCTCCTCCAACGGTTACGGCATAATACATTGGGCGTTTCCATTGGCTATGCAAAAGCATATCGAGCACCATGAGTTCGTTTTTCACTATGAATGATTTGTTGAGCGAGATGTTTATTTCGGGCTCAATAAGTGCTTGTGCCGATGGGCTAACAACGTTGTTGGCAACTACGGCTGCCGAGTCTACTTTCATTGAGAAACGCTTGCCCGGAATGTAGCATATACGCTGAGCATACTCAGGTATTTGTTTTGTGCGCACATCTTCAGAGGCAACAAAGTCGATGGCTTTTTCGAGGTCGATGGCTTGTTTTGTACGCTCAAAGAGGTATATTACATCGCGGTCGCCACTATACTGTTCGTGAGTAAACGATATGGGCAGAGGATCGCTGTCGTATGCTTTGCGTTTCATCTGGTCACAATACCAGTCGGTTTGCAAATACGATAGGTTGCACACTCTCACGTCGGGGCGCACACCTTCTACCTCTTGTGCATACCAGAGTGGGAAGGTATCATTGTCGCCATTGGTGAAGATGATGGCATTTTCGTCGCAACTATTGAGGTAGTTGTATGCCAAGTCGCTTGCTATGGTGCTGTTTGAGCGGTCGTGGTCGTCCCAGTTTTGCTGTGCCATAATGCAAGGCACAAATATAAGGCATAGTACTGATGCCAATGCAGCTGAAGCTATATTGGGCAACTTGATTTTTTTCAAGAAATCAACTACTGATAAAACACCTAAGCCTATCCAAATGGTAAAGGCGTAGAACGAACCAGCATAGGCATAGTCGCGCTCACGTGGCTGAAGTGGTGTTTGGTTCAGATAAAGCACAATGGCCAAGCCCGTCATGAAGAAGAGGAGCATTACGATAATAAAGCCCTGCTTGCCTGCTTGTCCACGACCAAACTGGTAAAACAATCCGGCCAAGCCCAAGAGGAAAGGCAACATAAAGTAGCGGTTGTGACCTTTGTTGGCTTTGAGCGAATCGGGCAAGAGATCTTGATCACCAAGCATAATGTTGTCGATAACTGGTATGCCTGTTATCCAGTTGCCATGAATGAGTTCGCCATGACTCTGAATATCGTTTTGCCTACCAGAGAAGTTCCACATGAAGTATCGCCAATACATAAAGTTGACCTGATAACTCCAGAAGAATTTGATATTTTCCCAGAATGTAGGTCGAGTGATTGTTTCACGACCATCTTCGCCACGCACCGTAACTGTACGTCCCTCAAAGTTGGTCCATGCTTTATACTGCTCTATGTGTGCCTTCTCTCTACTATACATACGAGGGAAGAGCATATTGTCAGTATAGCTATAGTTGGGTCTGGTGTCAACCACTTCATACTTGCCATTGCGTTGTTTGTATATGGGCTTGCCTTCATCTCGGTTCATAGCTTCGCGGTCGATAGGCGAGTTGAAGTGCTGACCATAGAAGAGCGGACGATCGCCATACTGCTCACGGTTGAGATAATCCATTAGGGCAAAAACATCTTCAGGCGAGTTTTGATCCATAGTCGGATTTTCGGTAGAGCGTATCACAATCATTGCAAACGACGAATAGCCCAATATAATAACGGCTACCGATGTTATGATAGTGTTCCATATCTGATGATTGTGATTGAATGTATAGATGATGCCCCAAACAATAGCACCAATAAGCAGCAATGCATATATCACTGCGCCAGTGTTGTAGCCGAAGCCAAGAGTATTGACAAAGAAGAGCTCGAAGTACGAAGCTATTTTGACAATGCCCGGTATGATGCCATACAAAATAGCAATGATGAGCACACAAGCCAGCAACAAAGCATATACAGTGTTGCGTGGTGTGATAGTATATTTTTTGTAGTAATAAACCATCACGATGGCAGGTATACAGAGCAAGTTGAGCAAGTGTACACCTATTGACAAGCCCATAAGGTAGGCAATGAGAATAATCCAACGATTGGAGCCCAGCTCATCGGCCACATCTTCCCATTTCAGAATAGCCCAAAATACAGCTGCCGTAAACAACGACGACATAGCATACACCTCGCCTTCTACGGCCGAGAACCAAAATGTATCAGAGAATGTATATGCCAATGCGCCTACTACGCCAGCACCCATCACAGCTATTGTTTGCCACAGTTCAGGCGTGTCTGAACTGATGAATATCTTCTTTGCCAAGTGGGTGATAGTCCAGAAAAGGAACAATATGGTAAATGCGCTTGCCAATGCCGACATAATGTTGATAGCCTTTGCTACAAGCGAAGCATCAGGAGCCATTATGGCAAACAAACGACCTACAATCATGAAGAAAGGTGCTCCGGGTGGATGCCCTACAAGAAGTTTATTAGCTGTTGATATAAATTCGCCACAGTCCCAAAAACTGGCAGAAGCCTCTGTGGTAAGGATATAAGTAGCTGCCGATATAGCAAAAACTATCCATCCCACAAGGTTGTTTAGAAAATTATACTGTTTCATTTAATATTGATGTTGCACAAAGCACAAAGATAATTATTAATTGTGAATAAGAATGCAGATAGCACATATTGTAGTGGATTTTCAATTGAAAATCATGGCAAAAACAAAAACGAGAGGCATCTGAAACTCAGAGTACCTCTCGCACAATAAACATATTAGAAAACTTTACTTCTTTATCTTTGGCCAAGTATATGCAGCCTTCACGCCAAAACTCAAATCGTTCATCTTGTCAGAGCGTGAACCTGTAAGTGAGTTGATTTTTACAGTGGCAGGTATCTCTCGTGGGTCGCTCTCTACTACTTGTCCTTTACCACCATCGTAGTTGCTAACCAAGCCCAAGTTGAAGAACGCACCAACACTAAGCCAATTTTTAGCAATAGTGAAGACATAACCACCTTCAAATGCCAAACTCATCTTGAACGATGCTGCACCATCAATTTTGTCGTTAGAGCTCGACTCTTCAAGCTTACCAAATGCTTTGGTGTTTTCTGTCGGAATGTCAAACACACCCTCTTCAACAATATTAGCTTGAATTGTGCTGCTGCTATTTTCAAAAGTAAGTTTGTATTTTGACACAACCGGAATGCCTATGCGCACACCAAGGTTGGCAAACAAGCGTTTGTATATTGCTGAAGCCATAATAGGCACTTCGATAGACAATTGACGGTTGGTTTCCTCAAGGTCAACTATATTAGTTGTATAGTTGAAGGTGAGATCGTTGCCGTCTATGTTGCTATTGACGGTATACTTGTCAGAAATATTGTCAGCAGATACCTTGTTTTGTGTATAGGCTATCGACAAGCCTGAGCGAATACCTATGTATGGTCTTGCTGTACTTTTGCGCTTGAAATAGAAACCATAAACACCGTCTACAGCACCACTGAAACCAATTTTTGCTGAAAGGTCGTCGCCATTCTGACGAAACGAACCTGCGCCTACTCTCAGACCTGCGCCTACTATTTGCATCTGACCTGTATTGGTTGTCAGCTCTGACATCTGAGCGTTGGCTACAGTAGCCAACGCTATAGATGCTATTGATATTATTATCTTTTTCATGAATTTACTTTAATTATAGCTTATTTTACTACAATGTATTTTAGACTCTGAGTATATTCTCCTACATATACATTCACAATGTATACGCCATCAGTTGCTTCTGCTTGGAAGGTTATTGCCTTTTGACCATTGGTTGGTATGGTTGATACAACTGTGCCGTTGATGTTGTATACTTTGACTATAGTATTGTCATCGGTTGGCAAGTTCGACAAATGGAGTGTCTGACCAACTTTCACTGCTGTAGGAGTGAGCAATAGTTTCTTATTGCCACTGATGCTGATAACGTTTGATACAACAAACTTGTTAGCAGGTGTTGTAAGAGCTATTACTACATAATATTCACCCTCAGCTATTTGTTCATTGCCATTGCTGTAATACAAACCTATTCCAACTTTTTCATCGTCTTGTGCTGTACCAGTGCACCAATCGTCTTTTGCACCAACTACTTTATACCATGTGATATTTGCGTTGTCAAATGTATAACCCTTATTGTTGAGTTCTGTGTTGGCAACTACTAATACCCAATCAACAATTGATGTGATAGCATTATCAACTTCAATATTCTTGCATACATAATTGAATGTAAC
>CAJONN010000127.1 GCA_905235955.1 uncultured Marinilabiliaceae bacterium | reverse complement strand
CGCTACGATAATTTTCTTTACGCTCCGTGCCAAAGGCGACAACCGCGAGGTGAAAATCGGGTTCCGTGCTTATTGTTGGAAGACATTTTTTGTTGTATTTCTTTCGCCACTTCGGGGCTACTTTACTTGCGAAAGTTGATATATATAAAACATAAGGGAGCGCTTTGTGAAAAAAGCCTCCCTTATGTTTTTATATGTTTTATAGCTTAGTACAATTTATTTACAGTCTTCAAATTTTTCAGTATCGTGAATGCTCGGTCAACATCTTCCTCAGCCACAATAATAGAAAACTCGTTACTTGTCGAAACAACCTCTTTCACATTGATGCCTTCCCATGCAATAAATTTCATTATCTGATAGTAGAAACCACATGCTTGTACATTGTCGGCAGGCAATTTTAGCGTAATAGCTGAGAGGTTGTAGCTTCTAAAAGTGCACTCTTCATTTGTAAAATTTTTCTCCACAACATCGGTGAAGTCAGCTCCAACAATTACATTCGACTCAAACACGCCACGCACCATAGTGCAGAAGCCATCACGGTTGCTGCTCAAGTCGTTCATTGTTTTGCTAAGGCTATCAAATATGGTATTGCTATTGCGAAAGGTAAAGTCAGTAAGGTTTGAACGCACAATAATGTCGCCAAGTTGGTTTAGCACATCTTTGAACGAGCCAAAACCACCATCTTCCAAACTTGGTACGAGCCTATTGAGTGCCATAACAATAGCGCCTTGCTTTACCTCTTTTTGTACCATTTTTTCAACTGATGGATGTATCTGGCGAGCGAGAGATGATATATTGAGAAGCCCCTCTGAAAGAGCTTCGATTATGAAAGGTCTGACCTTCACAACTTTTTCCACAGCTTGGCTTATAGTCATATTCACATATTTTTTATATTACGATGTGCAAATATACTATTTGTTAATCAATTAACAAGCGAAAAAATATTATTTTTTCTTTCTTTAATGTTTCACAGAAAGATTTTATACCTTTGCGAAGTTAATGACTGCCATATTGTAAGTTTTGAGTAGCCATAACAGCTTATTTATCAAGTTTATTTACGACATTATTATATAAAAAATGAAGAGATTTTCGCTTCAAGGATCTATCGCAGCACTTGTTACCCCTTTCAAGACTGATGGCTCAATAGATTTCAAAGCATTTGATCGTCTGCTCGATTATCATGCCGAAAACGGAACAACAGGCGTAGTTGTTTGTGGCACAACAGGCGAAACACCAACTCTCACCGAGAGTGAAGACGCTGAAATGTTTCGCCACGCAGTAGAGCGTGTCAATGGGCGCATGGTAGTTATAGCTGGCACTGGAAGCAACTCTACACACAGCTGCGTAAAGTATACGCAAAATGCTGTTGATGCTGGTGTTGATGCAGTGCTCGTAGTTGGTCCATATTACAACAAGCCAACATCAAAAGGTATGTATCTGCACTTTTCAGAACTTGCCAAGCAAATAAACGTACCTATTATATTATACAACGTTCCGGGTCGAACAGGCTCAGCCATCAAACCCGACGTAGCCATACAGCTTGCTAAAGATTTTAGCAACATTGTTGGCATAAAAGAGGCAAGTGGCAACATTCACAACATCGAATACCTCATCAAAAATCGCCCAGAAGGCTTCCACGTATATTCGGGCGACGACGGCATATCAATGCTTTGCAACTTGCTAGGTGCCGATGGTTGCGTGTCAGTAGCAGCCAACATCTTCCCACGCGAATTTAGTCGCATGATGCAACTCTCGATAGCTGGCGATGCAAAAGCTGCTCGCGAAATACACTATCGCTATTGTAAGCTAATGGATTTGCTTTTTGTTGAATCAAACCCAATACCCGTAAAAGCCGCACTCGCCGCTATGGGAATGATGGAAGAGGTATACAGAGCTCCACTTTGCTCTATGGAAGAAAACAACAAAAAAGCACTCTTAGCAGAACTCAAAGCTCTGAAACTCATTTAAATAATACATTTACAGATGAGAATATTCATTGCAGGAGCAGGTGCCGTTGGTACGCATTTGGCAAAACTCTTCGTCGACTCTGACCATGAGGTTATTCTTATGGATGAAGACGAAGAAAAACTGCAATTGGTAGAAAATCATCTTGACCTTATGACACGGCGAGGCAGTATGACCTCCCTTGCCGACCTCAAAGAGGCTGGTGCCGACGAAGCCGACCTCTTTATTGCCGTGCCACCCTACAAAGATATGAGCGTCTTGGCGTGCATACTTGCCAAGAAATTGGGCGCACGCACCACAGTAGCTCGCGTCAACACATCAGAATATCTGACAACTGAAAACAGAGACTTCTTCCGCCAACTGGGAGTTGACGAAATAATATACCCTGAGCAATTAGGCGCTGCCGAAGCCGTAGAATCGCTCAAAAGAGTTGGCATAAGGCAGTGGTATGAATCGTCTGACGGCAAAGTCATTCTCACCATCATCAAAGTAAGAGAAGGCGCCCCCATACTCAACAAAAAATTCTCTGAAATAGATCCTGACAAGAAAAAACGCTACAACATTGTAGCCATATATAGGCAGGGCGACATCATCATACCTCATGGCAACGATATGCTTTTGCACGGCGACTTGGCATACTTTGTTTCAACACACGAATATATGCCCCTCGTATTGCAAGATGCTGGCAAAGAGCAATATGAGATAAAAAATGTGATGATAATAGGTGGTAGCCGCATAGGTAGGCGCATAGCTGCAGACCTTGAAGAGATGGGAGGCTACAACATCAAACTCATAGAACTTAGCCGCGACAAATCGATACGCCTTGCCAATAGCCTCGAAAATACACTCGTCATCAATGGCGATGGGCGCAACCTCGACCTACTCAAAGACGAAGGCATAAGCAAAATGCAAGCCTTTGTGGCAGTTACTGACAATGCTGAAGTAAACATACTCTCGTGTCAGCTCGCAAAAAAAATGGGCATCAAAAAAACCATTGCCGAAGTAGAAAACCTTGATTATATGCCACTTGCTGAAGGTATTGGCATCGGCACAATGCTCAACAAAAAACTACTTGCCGCCAGCCATATATATAGGTATACAATGCAAGCCCACGTGGCATACGTCAAATGCCTTACCTCGAGCAACTCTGAAATGCTCGAACTTATAGCACAACCCAACTCAAAAATAACCAAAGCTGCAATAAAAGACTTAAATTTGCCACGCGAAATGAATATTGGCGCAGTGGTTAGAGGTGATGAGGTGATAATAGCCTCAGGACAAACCGAAATACAACCTTATGACAAAGTAGTGATGTTTGCAATGCAAAGTTGCATACATAAAATAGAAAAACTATTTGTTTAAGGTGCACACATACAGATATTTGGCACAAGAATGGGACGAATAATAGCAATTGATTATGGCAAAAAACGCACCGGCATAGCCGTAACCGACCCAATGCAAATAATAGCAAATGGGCTCACATGCGTTGCCACTCATGAACTATTCGACTTCTTGAAACAATATATGCAAACTGAGCAAGTAGAACGCATTGTAATAGGCAAACCACAAAAGGTAAATGGCGAAGACTCAGAAACTATGAAATATATAGTACCATTTGTCAATCGCCTCAAAAAAAGCTACCCAAACTTGCCAATAGAGCTCATCGACGAACGATTTACCACCAAAATAGCCTTTCAGGCAATGATAGATGGTGGCGTAAAAAAGAAAGACCGCAACTGCCACAACGGCACGGTTGACATGGTTAGTGCAACAATAATACTCCAGACATATATGGAGATGAACAGATAAAAAAATATTTTTAAGATATGTTATTGCCCATAGTTCAGTTCGGACATCCTATTTTGAGAAAGATGTCAGAAGACATTAACGATACGTATGAAGGACTGCCAAAGCTCATAGCCGATATGTATGAAACCATGTACAAGGCTGAAGGCATAGGCATTGCTGCACCACAAGTAGGTAAAAATATTCGACTCTTTGTTATCGATGCCGACCCTTGTGCTGACGACTTTCCTGAGGTAAAAGGCTTCAAACAAGTATTTATCAACGCTCATATTATTGAAAGGAGCGAAGAAACAATGCTCACCAAAGAGGGCTGTTTGAGCCTACCCGGAATAAACGAAGACGTGCGTCGCCCAAGCAAGATACGCATTCAATATCTCGACGAAAAGTTTCAGCCTCACGATGAAATAATAGAGGGTTATCGGGCTATTGTTGTTCAACACGAATATGACCACATAGATGGCAAAGTGTTTACTGACCACCTCGGAGCTCTCAAAAAACGACTTCTGAAAAGTAAACTCAACGCTATCAGCAATGGCAAAGTAAACACAAAATATAGAGTAATTTTGCCATAAAACAGCATATACACAAGACAAACTTAACACAAACAATATATATGAAATTTGTAGTTTCAAGTGGCGACTTGCTCAGCCACTTACAAATAGCAGGCCGAGCTATACCAAGCAAAAGTCCTGTAACCATTCTGGAAAATTACCTCTTCTCTGTTGAAGGTAACAAACTGACAATCACCGCATCAGATATGGAAGTGGTGATAGAAACAGTTCTTGAAATATCTGACGTTGACCATGATGGCAAAATAGCAGTACCGGGAGGCAAAATAACTGAGTATCTCAAAAAACTGCCTGAACAACCCGTAACTTTCAACATCGACGAAAACAACTATAGCATCGAAATAGTTACCGCATCGGGCAACAATAGCCAAGGTGGTTTGTCGGCTGAAGACTTTCCACAAACCAAAGATATCGACGACGTACAAGGCTCATTTACCCTTAGCACCGATGCACTTTTGGCAGGCATAAGCCATACATTGTTTGCCGCTTCGTCTGACGATTTGCGCCCCATCTTGAATGGCGTTTACCTCGACATTCAGCCCGAATCGCTTACCTTTGTGGCTACTGACTCACAGATGCTTGCTCGATATACACGCACCGATATCAAGCCCGGCATTGAATCGTCATTGGTTTTGGGCAAAAAAACTGCCAACCTCATCAAAAACATCTTCTCACCATCTGACGATGTAACTATTACTTACAACAGCACCAACGCTGTGTTGCGCTCATCAAACCATACACTCATCTGTCGCCTCGCAGCAGGTGTCTACCCTAACTACAAGAGCGTCATTCCAACTGATAATCCATATCGTGTTGTTGTCAACCGCCAAGATCTTTCAAATGCTGTCTATCGTTCATCGCTCTTCACTGACGGATCTGGATTGATAAGATTTGAGCTGACTGAAAACAACATCCTTGTGTCAGCACAAGACCTTACTTTTGCATGTTCGGCAAGCGAAAAGGTAAGTTGCCAATACGATGGCGTGCAAATGCCCGTCGGACTCAAGTCGCCAAACATATCGAGCATACTTACCAATATGACGGCTACCGAAATTGAACTGCAAATAGGCGACTCGTCAAAAGCTGTGCTGATATTCCCATCAGAGCGAAACGAAAACGATAATGCCTATGAGGGTCTGATTATAAGCAAATTATATAAAACATTAAGGCTGTGCCATATAATAATGGCATAGCCTTTTTTGTTTGGATGAGGGTAAAAGTTTTGTCAAATAAAAGACAAAATCGCCTTGGCATAATTATCTCAACTTTCCTACTTCATCACATACGCCTATAAATTAAAAAATCACATAAAGGATATATATCAGCAAATCAATCATTTAATATGAGTCTAACTAATATTAACCCAACTTTCACCCCAAAAATTATTTTCAACAAATATCTTGCTAATTTTGCGGTAATTAAAACACAAAAACAACACGAACATAGTAACAATCAATTAGTTATGGAATTGTTTGCAAAATACCGCGACATTCTACGTATTGCTATACCGAGCATTGTGAGCAACATCTCTGTGCCGTTGCTT
>CAJONN010000126.1:904-6504 GCA_905235955.1 uncultured Marinilabiliaceae bacterium | reverse complement strand
GAAAAGCGGAATGAGATTTTTGTCGAGCATTATGTTGCTAATGGTGCACTCTACAACATCGTTGCTAATAGTGCATTCAGCATCGTCAACAATTTGCATGGCGTTCAGTTCTTCTGTAAATACAAACGAAAGCAATTTAGGCTCTTGTAGCAAAGCAAATTTAAACGCTGTGCCATCTGACAAAATAAATGTAACAGTATTATCTTCTTCTATTATGTCACGAATAATGTCGGTACCATTTTTGCCATCAATGCCGTCTTTGCCATCTGTACCTATACCATCTACACCATCTTTTCCGTTAGCACCATTTATCAGATCTATATAGGTATTGTCTGAAAAGGTGATTTTCCAACCTCCATTGCCTGTAGTTATTTTTTCTACAGAACTTACTATTTTGCCATTGTCGTAGGCATTTTGCAAAGTGCTAATGGCAGTTTTGAGGTCGTTTACCTCCGTTTCAAGTTTGTCGAGGCGATCTTCGAGGTCGTCATTGTCGTTGCAACCCAACTGCACAAACAAAAGTACCATACACAACACTTTACAAATCCAAGATGTTGCGAACTTTTTAGAATGTATCATTTTCATTCTGAATGATTTATAAATATTAAATATGTTTAGAAATACTTGAAATTGATACATCAGAGTTAGCTGCATCTATTTCAGATAACAAACATACAATATTGCATTTTTACCCCCCCCCATTTAACTATCATTAACAATATATTAATACTTATTAACAAATTCTATCAATATGATTAAGAACCGCTATAAAAAAAGGAAAGAATTACTTCGCTCATCAACACTATAATAGTAATTATTTTTTACCTTTGCGCCCGAAAGAGAAAGAGTGGACGGATTTGCCAATTGCAACCACTATAAAAAACTGCTAAAATGCATTCTTTACCATCTCTATCACTTTCCAGAATACACACTACAACAAATTTATTTTTTCTATTCAAAAAATGGGATACTATTTTACCTCTGAATCTGTTTCGGCCGGTCATCCCGACAAGGTAGCCGACCAAATTTCTGATGCTATTCTCGACAACCTACTTGCTCAAGACTCAGAGTCGAAAGTTGCATGCGAAACACTCGTTACAACCGGTCTGACCGTTGTTGCTGGTGAAATAAAATCAACAGGCTTTGTAAATGTTGACGAAGTAGCTCGTCGCACCATCGAACGCATTGGCTACAACAAAGCTGAATATAAATACGATGCTGGCTCGTGTGGTATCATATCAGCACTCCACGCACAGTCGGCCGACATCAATCGTGGCGTTGAACGTTCAAAAGAAGAAGAACAAGGTGCTGGCGACCAAGGCATGATGTTTGGTTATGCTTGTCGCGACACAGAAGACTATATGCCACTGCCCATCTACCTTGCCCACAACCTACTCATCGAACTCGATGCAATACGTCGCGAAGGCAAGCAAATGACCTACTTGCGCCCCGATGCCAAGAGCCAAGTAACTATAGAATACAACAACGACAACACTCCAAACAAAATAGATACTATAGTAGTATCTACTCAGCACGATGAGTTTGCCGATGATGAAACAATGCTTGCTCAGATACGCACCGACGTAAAAGAGATACTCATCAAACGCCTTGTAGCTAAACTACCCGCACAAATACAGAAACTTTTTACAGCCGACTACAAACTCTTTGTCAACCCAACAGGCAAATTCGTCATCGGCGGTCCGCATGGCGACACAGGCCTCACAGGTCGCAAAATAATAGTTGACACCTACGGTGGCAAAGGTGCACATGGTGGTGGAGCATTCTCAGGCAAAGACTCATCAAAAGTTGACCGCTCAGCAGCATACGCAGCACGTCACATAGCCAAAAACCTTGTAGCAGCTGGCGTGGCCGACGAAGCATTAGTGCAAGTAGCATACGCCATAGGTGTAGCACAGCCCGTAGGACTCTACGTCAACACATACGGCACATCAAAAGTAAACTTCACCGATGGCGAAATAGCTTCAAAAGTAGCTCAGCTCTTCGATATGCGCCCAAGTGCCATTACCAAGCGCTTCGGACTCAAAAATCCAATATTTGAGCCAACTGCAGCATACGGACACGTTGGTAGAAAACCATACAAAGGCAAAGTCAAAATATATGTTGACGGCAAAGAAACAGAGAAAGAAGTTGAGTTCTTTACATGGGAAAAACTTGACTACGTCGACAATATCAAAAAAGCATTCAACCTCTGAGCCAACAGCAGTAAAACGCAAAAAATGTATTGTTTTCTGAAAAAAAATAAAGAAAATAATCGTTTTTGGGTTATATGTGAAATAAAAAGTGTAATTTGGCACTCAGAACACACTTGAATTACTTGACTTGAAATAAATAACGAGCCCCGCAGGCTTAAATTGTTAAACTATGGAAATCAAAAAGACACCCAAAGCGGACCTTGAAAACAAGAAGGGGTTGTTTACTGAGATTGGCTTAGCCATTGTTCTTGGTGTTGTTTTGGCAGCATTTGAATGGACAAGTCAAAATGATCAGATAAACGTTAATGATATGCCCGAAGAGGTTGCGGTTGAGGAAGAGATCGTTCCAATCACCAAGATGGACGAAATCAAACCACCACCACCGCCGCCACCTCCCAAGATGGTTGACGTCATCAATATTGTTGATGACCAGACTGAAATAAACGACGAGCTCGATCTTCTCGATTCTGAAATGGATGAAGATACTGAAATAGAGTATCAGGAAATAGAGGTAAAAGAAGAAGAGCCAGTTGAAGAAGAAGAGGTATTCCTCATTGTAGAAAAGATGCCTCAATTCCCCGGTGGCGAAGAAGCATTGCGCAAATATTTGGCTCAGTCAGTCAAATATCCTGTCATAGCACAGGAGAACGGTATTCAGGGACGCGTTTTCGTTTCATTCGTTGTGAACAAAAACGGCGAAGTGACCAACGTAAAAGTTGCACGTCCGTTCGATCCAAACCTCGATAAAGAGGCCGTTCGCGTGGTTCAGTCGATGCCTAAATGGGAAGCTGGTATGCAACGAGGTAAAGCTGTGAAGGTTTCTTACACAGTGCCTATCAACTTCGTACTTCAGTAATCCAGACTTTTTTCAATAGATTACGATACCTTTAAGGTTGTTTGCAGATGTTTATTTATCTGCAGACAACCTTTTTTGTTTGTTGGTGGATATGTGCGCAGTAGTTTTGCTGCGCTACACCACTGCTTGTGGTCTATCGAGCCTTCAGGGCTTGTTTGCAGTATATTCCTACTTGTCAAACTTAAGCATGTTAATAAACATAAATTCATGTTAAAATATCAATAAATAGGGGGGGTAAAAATCATAATATTAACTTTGTACTCAGAAACAAAACAGCTCAATTTTTGGATATAGCTGTTTGTTTTTTGGGACAGTTGCTTAAAAACACATTTTGTGCGATTAGTTGAAAGCATTGAACCTAAATTAAAAAATATCCAAGAAATAAACGAAAACTAACGCAATGAAAAAGACATTACTTATTGCATTTTTTGCTCTTATTGCGGGCGAAACTTTTGCCCAAAAAGTTTATCTCGGTACTGCATTGAACCTTGGTGGTCAGCGTACAACAGAAAAAGATGTTGATTATGAAAACAACAGAAAGGCAACATTTACTACTAAAGAGGGTAACTTTGCATTTGGCATCAGCCCAGAAGTTGGCGTAATAATCAACAACAAATTTAGCGTTGGATTCCAACTTGGCGCTAGCTTAGCTGTATCAAAAGATGAAACTATAGATAGCGAATATGGCGACTACAAAAGCCGTCAACGCATATTCTACTTTAGTCCTACAGCCAGTTACTATGCAGGCATCACCGAAAAACTCTATTGGACTCCACGATTCGATGTAGCTTTTTCTCTTATCAAAAATACCAGAGAATATAGAGAAGATAAGAAAAGCATTGAAAATTGGGAAAAAGACTTTGGTGTAGGCTTTGGTTTCGACTTTGCTAATTTTGAATATCGTGCAACCGACCATATATATATCAATGCAGGTTTGGGCATCGGACACATTGTATTTGCTCATGTGAAACCTAAGAAATATAATTATGATGGACATGAAGTCGATGCTGATGACGAATCAGTTAACGTATTCAGCTGGGGCATCAACGACAATATTAGCTCAGTAAGCTTTGGCGTCAAGTATATTTTCTAAAAAAATAAGCACCACTTTACGTGGTAAAACATACAACTGGTTGGGGATTTTGGCAAAAACATTGTCAACTCCCAACCAGTTTTTGCATTTTTTATGGTTTTGAAAGAAGATTGAGCGGAGTAGCGAAAATATAAACTCAACCCACATTATCACAATAGGCATAATCCCAACAATAATGTTTAACTTTGCGCTCTGAAATTGAAAGAAAATTTGATTAAACGATGAGTGAAGATAAAAAGTATAAACGAACACTTGTAACATCGGCCTTGCCATACGCCAATGGTCCGGTGCATATTGGTCACCTTGCCGGTGTGTATGTTCCGGCCGATATATATGTGCGTTATTTGCGCCTCAAAGGCGAAGAAGTCCTCTTTGTTGGTGGTAGCGATGAACATGGTGTACCTATAACAATACGTGCACGCAAAGAAGGCATCACACCACAAGATGTTGTAGACCGCTATCACACACTCATCAAAGAGTCGTTCAAAGAGTTTGGCATATCGTTCGATGTATATTCACGTACATCGTCAGAAACTCATCATCAGACAGCATCAGAGTTTTTCCGTAAGCTATATGACAAAGGTGAATTTGTAGAGCAGGAGAGCGAACAATATTACGACGAAGAGGCAAAAACCTTCTTGGCCGACCGCTATATAGTAGGCGAATGCCCACGTTGCCACGCAGCTGGCGCATACGGCGACCAATGTGAAAAATGTGGTTCATCGCTCTCACCTACTGAACTTATCAACCCTGTAAGCAAACTCTCAGGTTCAAAGCCCGTAATGCGCAAAACCAAACATTGGTATTTGCCACTCGACCGTCATCAAGGCTGGTTGCGCAAATGGATACTTGATGAACATAAAGAATGGCGCCCCAACGTATACGGACAGTGTAAAAGTTGGCTCGATATGGACCTGCTGCCACGTGCCGTTACGCGCGATCTTGATTGGGGTATACCCGTGCCAGTTGAAGGAGCTGAAGGTAAAGTGCTCTACGTATGGTTTGATGCGCCAATAGGCTACATAAGCAACACCAAAGAAATTTGCCCAGACACATGGGAAACGTGGTGGAAAGATCCATCGACACGCATGCTCCACTTCATTGGCAAAGACAACATAGTGTTTCACTGCATCGTATTCCCAGCCATGCTCAAAGCATACGGCGACTTTAACCTGCCCGACAATGTGCCAGCCAACGAATTTTTGAACCTTGAAGGTGACAAAATATCAACATCGCGCAACTGGGCTATTTGGATGCACGAATATTTGCGCGACTTCCCCGGCAAGCAAGACGTATTGCGCTATGTGCTCACAGCCAACGCACCAGAAACCAAAGACAACGACTTCACTTGGAAAGATTTTCAGGCACGCAACAACAACGAACTCGTTGCAATATTTGGCAACTTCGTCAATAGAGCTATTGTGCTCACACACAAATA
>CAJONN010000126.1:0-896 GCA_905235955.1 uncultured Marinilabiliaceae bacterium | reverse complement strand
CCACAGCGATATGCAATTGACAAATATGACGAAGAGACAATACAAGAGTTTGTTGGCGTAAAAAAACAATTGGAGAATTACCTCGACACATTCCGCTTCCGCGATGCACAAAAAGAGGCAATGAACCTTGCTCGTATTGGCAACAAATATCTTGCCGACACCGAGCCTTGGAAGCTTGCTAAAACCAATCTTGAACGCGTCTCAACTATACTCAATATATCATTGCAAATAGCAGCCAACCTTGCTATTGCATTTGAACCATTCTTGCCATTCAGCGCAGCTAAACTACGTCAAATGCTTGGTATAGAAAACTTCAAATGGAGCGAACTTGGCTCTATCGACATCTTAGAAGACAACCACACAATAAGCGAGGCACAACTACTATTTGAAAAAATAGAAGACAACGTAATTGATGCACAGTTACAACGTCTTGCCGATATAAAGAAAGCCAACGATGAGGCACAAAAAGAGGCTGAAGCTGCCAACTGGAAGCCCGAAGAGATAGCAGAGCCAATAGACTTTGCTACATTTGAAAAACTCGACATTAGAGTGGGCAAGATACTCGACTGCCAAAAAGTGCCCAAAGCTGACAAATTGCTACAATTCAAAATAGACGATGGCTTGGGTGGACGCACTATAGTAAGTGGCATTGCCGCCTACTACAAACCTGAAGACCTAATAGGCAAAGAGGTTTGCTTCATAGCCAACTTTCCTACACGCAAGCTCAAAGGTGTAGAGAGTCAAGGTATGATACTTTCAGCTATGGACAAAGATGGCAAGCTTGTAGTAGTGTCGCCAAGTAGCATAGTTGCACCCGGTAGTAAGGTGTGCTAAACTGCAGATATTTAGCAAAATAACACAGATTTCACAAATTTAGCAGATTGCAAAAATCGGCT
>CAJONN010000125.1 GCA_905235955.1 uncultured Marinilabiliaceae bacterium | reverse complement strand
AATCGTTTCGGGCGCTTCGCTACGATAATTTTCTTAACGCTCCGTGCCAAAGGCGACAACCGCGAGGTGAAAATCGGGTTTCGTGCTAATTGTTGGAAGACAATTTGTGGGTTATATTTCTTTCAGAGTGTTTCAACAAGCTCTTTTATCACCTTTGTCATGAGTGGTTCGGCGGCAGCAGCTACTTTTTGCACCTCTTCGTGGCTCACCTCTACTATCTCACCCGGCACGCCAGAGTCAGTGATTATTGAGATACCAAACACCTCCATGCCTGCATGGTGCGCTACTATCACTTCTGGCACTGTCGACATGCCAACGGCATCGCCACCAAGTATGCGAAACATTTTGTATTCTGAGGGTGTTTCAAATGTTGGACCTGTTGTGCCAACGTATGTTCCGCTTGCAAGTTCTATGTTGTTCTTCTTACCTATCTCAAAAGCTTTGGCTATGAGGCGTTTGCTATACACTTCGCTCATATCGGGGAAACGCGGACCAAATTCGTCGTAGTTTTTGCCAATGAGTGGATTGGTGCCAAACATGTTGATGTGGTCAGTAATAACCATTATGGTGCCTACTTTGAATGTAGGATTCAGTCCACCACTGGCATTCGACACAAAGAGTGTATTGATGCCTGCTACTTTCATTACTCGAGCTGGGAATGTTACTTGCTCCATTTTGTAGCCTTCGTAGTAGTGGAAGCGACCTTGCATGGCAATAACTGGCACATGACCTATTTTGCCTATTATCATTCGGCCTGAATGTCCTTCAACTGTTGACACTGGGAAGTGCGGAATATCTTTGTAGTCAATTGATTTCTCAATATTTATTTCGTTCACCAAGCCGCCCAAACCAGTGCCAAGTATGATGCCTACTTTTGGTTGTGCGCTAAATTGTGATTTGAGGTAGGATGCTGCCTCATTTATTTGCTCTATCAAATTGTCTGACATATTGTAAAATTTTTGTGTTCAACTTTTCTGCTTCGCCAAACAAAATACGAAGCTGTATGGGCAAATATACAACATTTATTGTCAATTGCTCAACATATTCGCGTAGGCGCATTGCATCTTTTTCGGTAGTGATGAGCACCCTATTTTCAGATTGGCAAGTTTGTGATATTTGTTCTATTTCAGATGCTGCAAACCGATGATGATCAGCAAAGCTAATGCGCTTTACATCAGCAAAATGCCTCTCTATTTCGCTAAAGAATGGCTCTGGCCTACCAATGCCTGCTACTGCCAATATTTTGGTGGTACTGGGCAATGTTGTTGTTTTGCCATCAAAGGTTGTAAGGCTACCATATTCTATAGTGCTAAAAAACACATCGCTGTTGGTGCTGAGCTTAGCTTTTATTTTGTCGCGTTCGGCAAGCGAAAGGTCTGGGCGGCATTTGTTTACCACTATTATGTTGGCTCTGTGCCTACCTTGCCAAGGCTCGCGCATGTTGCCTGCCGGGAAGGTAAAGTCGCTCCACATTGGACGTGCATAGTCGGTTATCAGTATATAAAGTCCGGCTCTAACACTACGGTGCTGAAATCCATCGTCCATTAGCACTACGTTGGTTGATGTATGGGTTGCGAGGTGAGCTATAGCAAGGGCGCGATCTTCGCACACAGCTATGGGCACTTGCGGATGTTTGTGGTGCATTTGGCAAGGTTCGTCGCCTATTTCGATGGCTGTTGATTGTGATGTAGCAACAACTAGTCCGTGAGTTTTGCGCCTATAGCCTCTACTTACTACTGATGGCTGATAGGGTTGCAATATGCTTATCAGATGCTCAATAAATGGCGTTTTGCCTGTGCCACCTACGGTGATATTGCCTACACAAATAACTGGCTTACTGGACGACACTGAACGAAGCAAATGCCAGTCGTACAGCCTGTTGCGCACCATCATAATGGCGGCATATATTAGCGTGAAGGGCAGCAATAGAAGGCGCAAATTCATTGTTTTTTGTGCAAGATGTTTCTAATCCATTTGGGCAACAATATTGTGCCAATTATCAGATATGGGTAGTAGCTTACAAGTCGCCAACAGAGTGCAAGTGCTACGCCTATGCCAGCCATTGGCAAAAAGTCTTTCAAGAATTCCTGAAACACCCATTCAGCAAAACCGCTACCACCCGGTGTTGGACTTACAAGCATCATTATCCACATTGCCAATTGCTTGCCAAAGACTATAAAATGTTGTTCTATATTCAGATAATGTATGCCCAAGAAGGCTATTATGAGCGTGTTTACAACCCAGTAGCGAGCTATCCAGCTAATGCATGTGGCACAGAATGCTTTGAGCCATTTGCTTGCCGACCATGCTCTGAAGTGCTCTGAAGTGCTTATCATGTCAGTGCCTATGCGGTCTATTTTTTCGCTCCAACGCCTAAGCAGTGGCAGCTTAAATATTAGCACAAGCAATTTTTTTAGTCCTTGCGGATTAATAAAAAATCCGTAGCTAAGCACCAGAATATAAGCTACTTTGACGCAATATCCGCCCCATGCTAAATAGACAAAATTGTGAGCTATACCTGCCGATGTTTCAAATATGCCAGCATACCCTATGAGCAATATAGCAAGCGGAAATATGAGAGCAAAAAAGAGTTCGTCGAGAAACGATGTTACCATCACAATGCCAGTACTACGCCCTGCACTTATGCCTTCGCGGTTGACAAAAAAGACAGCTACACTTGTGCCTCCTACTGCCGATGGCGTTACAGCTGAAGCAAACTCCCACAACATTATGATTCTGAAAGCGCGCTTCCAAGTGAGGTCACCATCGCTCAATATGCGTATACGCATCATGTAGCCTATGTCGCGTATGGCCATCATACCATACGACAATATCAACCACAATATTGTAAAAAAACTAAACCTCACCATGCTGAATGTACCCGGCTCATATTCGCGAGCAAAAAGCCACATTGTAGCACCCAAACCAATAACTATGGGTAGCGCTATTTTCCACGATTTGAAGCCGTCAAGTATTGATGAGTCAGAGTGTTGTCTGTCCATACCGCAAAACGCCTTATTTTTCAGAAGTCGAAAATAGATGGTTCGTTGTTGCCTTGTGTTGGCAATTCGTCGAGGCTTGTTGCGTCGTAACTTTCATCGGCATTGATGTTTTTGTCAGAGCAATCGAGCGAATATGAAAATACTTCGGGCACTTCAAATGTGTCGGTAGGGCGCACACTTGTTATCTTTTGATCATCAAATACTTTAAGCACAAACCTACCAAATATTGGTATTGCCACATTCGATGCTTGTCCGATGTTCATACTATCGAAGTGTATGCTACGTTCTTCGCCACCTACCCAAACACCTGTAACAAGGTTTGGCATTACCGACATAAACCATCCATCTGACTGGTTTTGCGTTGTGCCAGTTTTGCCACCCATTGGGTTGGTAAGTTTGTATGCTGGTCCGCGCAGTCGTCTACCAGTACCCTGATTTACAACACCTTCGAGCAAGTTTATCATCAAGTAAGCTGTTTCTGCATCGATAGCTTCACGCTCGGTGGGGGTAAACTGTGCTATGATGTTGCCATATTTATCTTCGATACTCGTAACACCAATGGGGTCGATGTGTACGCCTTTGTTGACAAATGTAGAGTATGCGCCTACCATCTCCATTAGGCTCACCTCTGATGTACCAAGACAAAGGGAATATACGGGGTCGATATGTGAGTGTATGCCAACGTCTTTTATCAGTGCAGCAACGGCTTGTGGCGAGTATTGCTTCATCACCCAAGCTGTAACGTTGTTGTTGGAGTTGGCCAAGCCCCATTTGAGCGAAACCATTTCACCATCTCGAGCATCGCCAGCATTGCGTGGTGTCCAAGTTGTGCCATCTTCGAGCAGGAATGTTTGCGGAGTGTTGGGCACAAGGTCGCACGGAGTGTGTCCCTCTTTCATTGCAAAACAATATACAAATGGTTTTATGGTAGAACCCACTTGTCGTTTGCCCTGCGATGCCATATCGTACATAAAATATTTGAAGTTTGGTCCGCCAATATAAACTTTGATATGTCCGTTGTGTGGGTCGACTGACATCATGCTACTACGCAAAAAGTGCTTATGATAAATAATAGAGTCGAGAGGTGTCATTACTGTGTCACGTTCACCGCTCCAAGTAAACACTTTGGTTTCAACGGGTGTGCGCATTGCTGCATCGATAGTGGCATCAGAGGCTCCATCGCGTTTCATCTGGCGATAACGGTCAGAGTTGCGAATGGCTTTGCGTATGAGGTCGTCATATTGCTCTTTGGATAAGCTATTGGTGTATGGTGCATATTTTGCACCTTTTTTGGTGCGGAAAAATATTGGTTGCAGTTCGTTGCCCAAATGCTCTTTCATAGCCTCCTCAGCATATTGTTGCATACGGCTATCGATGGTGGTATGTATCTTGAGTCCGTCGCGATAAAGGTTGTAGAGCGAGCCATCGGCTTTAGGATTTTTGGCTATCCAACCATAAATAGGATTGGTAGCCCATTGTATGCTATCTTCCTCAAACTTAACTTGTTGCCACGATGCATAATTTTCTCTTTCAGGCTTAGTAGCAGTAAGCATTAGGCGCACATATTCACGGAAGTAAGGTGCAAGACCATCTTTGTGGTCGGCACGGCGAAAATCGAGCCCAAGTGGCAAAGTCTTGAGCGAATCGTATTGCGACGTGTTGATATAGCGTTGTTTAAGCATTTGTCCCAACACCACATTGCGCCTATTTAGCACTATCTCTTCACGGCGTATGGGGTTGTAGAGAGCTGGGTTTTGCAACATACCAACAAGCATTGCAGCCTGTTCTATTTTGAGGTCACCCACATTGGTACCAAAGAATGTCCACGAAGCTGACTCGATGCCGTATGCGTCGTATATGAAACCCACACGGTTGAGATACATAGCTATTATCTCTTCTTTGGTGTAGCTGCGCTCAAGTTTTACGGCAATAACCCACTCTTTTATTTTTTGTGTATAACGCTCCCACTTCGACTGTGCATGACCATGGAAAAGCATTTTAGCAAGCTGCTGTGTAATAGTAGAGCCACCACCTGCATCTTGACGCAGTATGGCTGTTTTGACCAATACGCGCATAAGTCCGCGAAAGTCGATACCAGCATGCTCATAGAATCGCTCATCTTCAGTAGCCACAAGTGCCTGCACAATATATGGCGAAAGCTCATCGTATTCGACCTGACTTCTATTTTCGACATAAAACTTACCAAGCGTTACTCCATCTTCAGAAATAATGTCAGTAGCAAGACTACTCTTAGGATTTTCAAGGTCTTCAAATGTTGGCATAAAGCCCAATACGCCATACGAAAGCAATGTAAAAAATATCACAATGGCAATTATGCTAAAGCCAAATATCGACCAAAAAATAATAAGCGGTTTTTTATATTTCAGATTCATATTTTTCGTTATGTAAAAAACAGGGGTAAAGATAATGATTTTTTGCTTTCGCACTGATAACACTAATTTATTTGAAACACAGATGTGGTGAATAAGAAGGATTTATATATGTACAAATTCTCATTGTAGCGAGACTTTGACTTGCCTCTACCCTATGCGTTTCTTCCTGAAAATCTATTCAATCTGTAAAATCTGTGTTCATTCAAAAAAAATCTGTGCAGTGCGCAAATAAAAAGAGCGACAGAAAGCCACTATTTTTGACTTCTGTCGCCCTTCCCCCTAATATGTATTTTATTTTTGTAGAATTTTGAAAATTTCAACTAAAGGATAGTTCTTATTAATTCAAGTTTCGCAAGTAAAGTAGCCACGAAGTGGCGAAAGGAATACAACAAAAAAATGTCTTCCAACAATAAGCACGAAACTCGATTTTCACCTCGCGGTTGTCGCCTTTGGCACGGAGCGTTAAGAAAATT
>CAJONN010000124.1 GCA_905235955.1 uncultured Marinilabiliaceae bacterium | reverse complement strand
ATACTAAATCAGATAAATCAATTAGTTGATATGAATAAAATCGTTAATATAACACACTTAAAAATTTTTATCTTTGCAGTTGTTAATTATTGACAAAAATGATTTTTAAAATATTTTCACCAATTCGAAAACTAATAATTATAGCTCTTGTAGCTTTTGTAACTACATCAGTCTTTTCTCAAGCTAATATAAAACCTGCCATCAATCTTTTCGATAGGCAAGAATACACTGAGTGTGCCGAAGCTCTCGAAGCTGTATTGCGCACCAACGAACGCGATGCTAAAACCAATTTTTATTTGGGCGCAGCTTATGTAATGAGTCGTAAAAATGTGTCAGATGGCATTCGTAGACTTAAGTTTTCGCAACTTAAAATGCACAATAATGACACTTATTACTATTTAGGGCGTGCTTATCAGTTGCAATATGAGTTTGAACAAGCTATAGCTTCATTTGATAAATATTTGCGCACAGCTAAAAACGTACAGATGATAGAGCAAGCTAACACATGGCGCACACAATGTCAAAACTCTATTCCATTGGCTTCTAAGTTATTCAATGTGCGTGTGATAGACAAATATAGAGTTACGCCAGATAGTTTGCTCTACGTTTACAATCCTTCAAAAGAGGTTGGTGTAATAACTCGCAATAGTACATTTTTTGAATCGGACATCGACCCTAATGGCGTGTTGTATCGTACAGAGCGTGGCGATGCTATCTATTTTTCGCATACTGACAACAATGAGAATGAGCAGCTCTATAAAATGGAAAAACTGCTTGATGGCTGGAGCGATATGATGTTGCTTAGTGGATTGGAGTCAGAGAGTAACAACAAAATGCCTGTTATGATGACCGACGGTTCGACGCTCTACTTTGCTTCTGACCGCCCCGGTGGTATGGGCGGATTCGACATATATCGCACTACATACGACCTCGATACTCGCACATTTTCTGAGCCCATAAACCTTGGCGTACCATTCAACTCGGCCTTCGACGACTTTCTTTTTGTGGGTGATGAATTTAGGAAGAAAGCATGGTTTGCTTCCAATAGGGAAACAAGCACCGACTCGCTTGTGGTGTATGAAATATTGTGGGACGAATCAGTAATACGTTCATTTGCGCAAAATACTGAAGAGATACGGCAAGTAGCTAAATTGAGCATCGATCCATCATTGGCTAAATTTAGGGATGATGTAACGGCTGCTGGTGTGCGCAAAACAACATTCAGCGTAAGCAAAGAACAGAAAAAATTCGACTTTATAATAAACGACTCGCTTCATTACTCGCAGTGGGAACACTTCCGCAGTAGTGAGGCACGTGAACTATATAGGCAAGTGTATGCACAAGAGCAGAAAAAAGATAGCTTGTCGGCCGAAATGGCAGCTATGCGCAAAGAGTTTACAAAGACAACATCTGACGACAAACGCAATGAGATAATATCTGAAGTGCTAAAAATAGAACGCGTTGTTTATAACCTCGAAGATGAAATAAAGGCACAGAGCGACAAGGTAAGGAAAATAGAGATAGCAAAAATAGAACAGCTTGTTGCCAACGGTGAATATACATCGTTGTCGCAAGTAGTATTGCAGAGCAATGCACCAAAATTTAATTGGGATGAATTGCTCAAACCAGAAAATTTTGAAATGTACTCAGTAGTGCCATTCGACGAGGCACACAAGCAAAATAGGCATCTTTATACCACAGTTTTCAATGCTGACGAACGCACAGACTTGCTACTTGCCGACAGCCTCTATGCTTGGGCTGGTATATTGGCAATAGAGGTACCACGCATTGCCGATGCTGAGCAAGCCGACTATATAGCGCAGGCTTCGGCTGTGTTGTATTGCAAAGCACTCGACCAAAAATTCGACATTTTTGACGACCGCTATGCTGAGATAGTTGAAGCTGAGCCTGATGTAGATTTTACTGAAGTAAATGTATTGCGCAAATCGGCAGTGCGCGACTATGCATTGGTTGAGAATGTGCGCATCAGCAACGGACTTGATGCAATGCAAAAAGCTGGTGTAATGAAGAAACGCGGCATAACAACCTATACTGAAGCGTTGAATCGTTACGCTTCGCACGCCGATGGTTCATTCTTATTGCCACAAAAAAATAAATCGTCAGAGCCAATGTCGGTGGTTACTTCGTTTCGTTCGGTCAACGAAGAAACTGCTAAGCGAGGCGACAACATATTTACCATCAGTGCTGACGATGAGAAAAAAATAGAGGCTGTAGTAGAAGAGGAAAAACTTGAAGTGAAGCCAGCTGAAGTTACTACCATAACAAAGCAGCAACCTCAAGCAACAACAGCTACCACAGGCGATGCGACACAACCCGTATTTGGTGCTGACCGACCTGTTTATCGGATACAGATAGGCGTGTTCAGAAATACACCTGACGAGAGCAAACTCTTGCACTTTGATACCATAACATCAGTAGCCTTACCAGACAAGGGGCTGATAAAATATTATGGTGGAGCATATCGTACCTACAATGAAGCAGCAGCACAACTTAGTGAAACAAAAGCATCGTTTGACGGCGCATTTATAGTAGCCTTCCTCAACGGGCAACAGGTAAAGATAAGTGTGGCTCAAAAGGCTGAAAAATAGATAATTATAAACATATAACTAAATTTTTACTATGGAATTAGCAACAGTTGGACTATTTGTACTTATAGTAGTCTTTATTATTGTATTCCTCTATTATGTGCCTATCGTTTTGTGGTTTTCGGCCATAGTATCAGGAGTGCATGTATCGCTTTTGCAACTTATGCTTATGCGCATACGCAAAGTGCCACCAAGCATTATAGTGCAAGCAATGATAGAGGCACACAAAGCCGGAATTACCCAAATTCGCAGAGATGAACTTGAGGCTCACTATTTGGCTGGTGGCCATGTGCGCAATGTTGTTCACGCACTTGTTTCAGCCAACAAAGCTAATATCGAACTTTCGTTTCAGATGGCTACAGCTATCGACCTTGCTGGACGCGATGTATTTCAGGCAGTACAGATGTCGGTAAATCCAAAAGTAATTGACACACCGCCAGTTACAGCGGTTGCTAAAAACGGTATACAGCTCATAGCTAAGGCTCGTGTTACAGTGCGTGCCAACATCAAACAGTTGGTGGGCGGTGCCGGCGAAGAGACAGTTTTGGCTCGTGTAGGCGAAGGTATTGTGTCATCAATAGGTTCGGCTGATTCGCACAAAAGAGTGCTCGAAAATCCGGATAGCATATCAAAAGTTGTGCTCGAAAAAGGTCTGGATGCAGGTACAGCTTTTGAGATTCTCTCTATTGATATTGCTGATATTGATATAGGTAAAAATATTGGTGCCGGATTGCAAATAGATCAAGCCGAAGCCGACAAAAACATAGCTCAGGCTAAAGCCGAAGAGCGCAGAGCAATGGCTGTTGCTCTTGAGCAAGAGATGAAGGCTAAGGCACAAGAGGCTCGCGCTAAGGTGATAGAGGCTGAAGCTGAAGTACCTCGTGCAATGGCCGAAGCATTCCGCAACGGCAATTTGGGTATAATGGACTATGTAAAATATAAAAATGTGGAGGCCGACACAGCTATGCGTCAGTCGATAGCAAAGCCACAACAAGTCAATAAATAAATAACCTATTCACAAAAAGCAATGAAAAAAACAATATTTTCTATCATGGTAGCAGCAATACTTTCAGGTTCGTGTGTTGCACAAAACACTAAATTGCCCAATCCACAAAAAAAAGGTGGAAAAACAGTAATCGAAACCCTTTGGAGCCGTAGCTCGGGCAACGAATATAGTAGCCGTATGCTCACTGATCAAGACCTCTCAAATCTGCTTTTTGCAGCTATAGGTATCAACAGAGAAGATGGCAGACTTACATCGCCTACCGCACGCAACCTTCAG
The DNA here is from genome assembly GCA_905235955.1 of uncultured Marinilabiliaceae bacterium. Classification (GTDB taxonomy): domain Bacteria; phylum Bacteroidota; class Bacteroidia; order Bacteroidales; family Marinilabiliaceae; genus W3P20-009. The sequence goes on along the minus strand of CAJONN010000124.1, from coordinate 1,739 downwards.
GAAATACGCGTCTTTGTCTTCACAGCTGATGGCGTGAGCGAATATCTGAACAAAGAGAACAGCCTAAAGCCAATAGCTAAAGGCGACCATCGAAAACTCATTGCTGGTCCGCAAGATTGGGTGCTTGGTGCCCCAGTTAGCTTGCTCATTGTAGCCGATGAAAAGAAATTTGGCAGCAACGACCCACGTTCGAAAACTATGATGGCTATAGATGCAGGCATAGTATCAGAAAATATCAACATCTTCTGTGCTGGTACTGGCTTGATTACTCGCCCACGTGCAACAATGGACGACAATGGACTGAAAAAATTGCTTGGGCTTGATGATACTCAAGTACCTTTGATGAACAATCCGGTAGGATATGCTAAATAATCTGCTTAGAAATATTGCCAACTTTTTATTGTTATTACTTGTGCTGCAACTGGTTGCATGTTCAAAAGACCCTGACGAAGAGGATGACTATGTGCTAAATATTGCAGAACCGTCAGAACCATCATCAAATATTGACGATGTAGATGTTGATGAAGAAAATAAAAGTCAGGACGTAGAGCAATATATCGACAAAGATGGCAATATAGCATATATACCGCAAGGATTCAGTGTATCAGAGAAAGCAGACGAGCAAACCATTAACACAGGGCTTGTTGTAATAGGACCTGATGGTAGTGAGTTTGTTTGGATTCCGACTACACAAACAGCACTCGGTCAGCGCGAATTTGGTAGCTATTTTTCTAATGGCGATAGGCTCTCAAATTATAGCGATGAAACCTCGTTGTCGTCGTATCAGCAGATGCTAAAAGGCGTAAAACTATATGGTGGTTTCTATATCGGGCGCTACGAAGCAAGTTATGGTGGCGGTAGTTCACTATCTGATTATGTACCTGCAAGTAAGCCTGTTACGCCAAGTCAGTCAGGACGTATTTGGGTGCAATTTTCACCACAAGATGCAACCAAAGCTTGCGAAAATCTCTACGCTGACAATGCTACCGTGCAAGGATTCTTTCCGTGGGGCTGCAACTGGGACTGTGTGCTCCAATGGCTCATCGATTCGGGTTGCAAAACGATGGAAGATGTTGCACGCAATAGCACCTCGTGGGGCAATTATTCTGACGATGACTTTTCGCCCAGTGCCAATGGTAAATATACTGGCATCTATGAGCAAGCAAAAGCCAACAATATTTACGACCTTGCAGGCAACAATTGGGAATGGACGCAAGAACGCTGTGGCAGCAACTACGTGATGCGTGGCGGTGGCTACAACCTTATGGGCGGTGCATGTCCCGGTAATAGGTATCAGGCTGCCATACGCGATCCGTTACCCGGCAACGATCATCATCCAAACGTCTGTTTCCGTATTGGTCTGTTTATCAATTAATAACAATATTTTATAAAGATTGCTTGGACACAAACAGGCAATCTTTTTTTGTATATACGCCCCAAAATCAGATTTCGTGCTAATTGTTGGAAGACAATTGGTGGGTTATATTTCTTTCGCCATTTTGTATATTCTTACTCAAGTTTCGCAAGTAGAAATGTTCTGCAAACAAGTCCCCAAACACGGCTTTTTCATTAGTCTTTTACTTTTTCTGTGCCGACAGACTCAACGATGATTGAGCGTAGCGAAATAAAAAGTAACAAAAAGAACTCGTCGCTGTTGCCACTACGATAATTTTCTTAACGCTCCGTGCCAAAGGCGACAACCGCGAGGTGAAAATCGGGTTTCGTGCTAATTGTTGGAA
>CAJONN010000123.1 GCA_905235955.1 uncultured Marinilabiliaceae bacterium | reverse complement strand
AAAAAATAGCTCTACTTTTGCATCGTCTTAGCGAAAAGGACGCTAAGGGCGCTTAGCTCAGCTGGTTCAGAGCATCTGCCTTACAAGCAGAGGGTCGGGGGTTCGAATCCCTCAGCGCCCACCAAGCATTATGGTGATAGGTTAATCTTTATGATTCTAATGTTCAGAACGGGCGCTTAGCTCAGCTGGTTCAGAGCATCTGCCTTACAAGCAGAGGGTCGGGGGTTCGAATCCCTCAGCGCCCACCAACTTATTACGAACTGAACATCAGAATCAATTTTAAGGGCGCTTAGCTCAGCTGGTTCAGAGCATCTGCCTTACAAGCAGAGGGTCGGGGGTTCGAATCCCTCAGCGCCCACCCAAGATATAGAGAGCAGTCAGATTCTTTCTGATTGCTTTTTTTTGTGTTATGCCTTATTCTTGTGTATTTGAGATACGCCACGTGGCACGTTTCTACAAAACGGATTCCATACTAATTATTGGAAGCAATTTGTCGGTTATATTTCTTTCGCCACTTCAAGGCTTATTTTCTGAAAGTTAACTTTTTCAGCTTAGTTTACACTCATTTCATTTCGATATGAAAGTGGCGATGTACCAGTGTAAAGCTTAAAATATTTGCCAAAAAACGATTGAGAAGTAAAGTTAAGCTGTGTAGCTATTTCCTTAATAGACAGGTCAGTAAAACGCAGGAGATGCTTCGCCTCACCGATGACAATGTTTGCAACAATTTGCAAAGCATTTTCGCCCGTTGCTTGCTTGATGATAGCTGAAAAATAACGTTGCTCGATATTTTGCCGCTGCGCATAAAATGCCACATCGCGGTGCTCTTTATAATATGTAAAAAGGTCGACAACAAAATTGAGATAAACCAAATCTGACTTGAGCGGCGGCTTGTTGGTAGTAAGTTTTCGGTCGAAAAAATAGATGGCCAAGACCTCGTAGCAGAGAGCTCGCGCCATAGAACTAAAAAGCTGAGTTTCAAGAAAATAATCAGAATTAGTTTTACTATAATTGAGCATAGCTTTCATCTGCCGACATTGGCGCACAAGGTCATTCATCTGCGAGCGACGAAGTTCGACAATCGGATTGTTTCGAATGTTGTAAAGCTTCTCGAAATCCATAAATTGCTTAACGAGAAATACCACATATTCGAGCGAAAATTTAACCTCATAAGCAACAAAATCAGCCGATGCCGACAAAATATTTATATACGTCGATTGTAAAAATACATAGCATTCCGACCGGTGCAGAACAACTTGTTTGTCAGGCACTTGCACCACAAGCTCACCACTTCTACAAAGAAAAAATCCACAACAAACGCCATCGTTCACATATTCTTTATTGGGCTTGATATTCAAAGATGTGAGTTCGGTAATTGAAATAAAAGCGTTCATTGCAGTGGGGATTTTTATTGCAGTAAATATTTATTGTTGGCTGTACGAAAGAACCGCTACACCACCTACCTATAATCTTTCGTCTATTCGTGGCTACTTTACTTGCATTGAGTTATAAGTTGTAAGTTATAAGTTATAAGTTATAAGTTATAAGTTATAAGTTATAAGTTGTAAGTTATAAGTTATAAGTTATAAGTTATAAGTTGTAAGTATTATGCTATTTTCAGAGCGAAAGATGGATAAGTTTTTTGGTCTCAAAAAATTCCTCTTCAAAATAGTTGCTCAGCGGATATACAAGTGCCGAGTTGCCAAATGGTGTTATTTCGTTGTCGAAATCGCCACCTTTGAGATATAATATGCCGTTGGCGCATGCATTGTTGTTTTGTTTGCTTACAAGGTGCTTTGTCATTTTTACAAAGTCAGGGAAGGCTGTTACAGCCCTACTTACTATGAAGTCAAACTTCTCTTTTATCTGCTCTGAACGGCTCTGAATGGCTCTAATATTATGCAAACCAAGCTGTTGAGCCACACCTTCTACTACTTTTATTTTTTTGCCTATTGAGTCGATAAGCAAAAAGTCGATGTATGGGAACATTATAGCCAATGGTATGCCCGGAAAGCCACCGCCAGTGCCCACATCTATTATTTTTGTACCTTCGCTAAAGTGTGTATATTTGGCTATGGCAAGCGAGTGTAATATGTGTTTTTCTTCGATGTGTTCAATGTCTTTACGCGATATGACGTTTATTTTTGCGTTCCAATCGGCATATATCGAGGGAAGGGCGGCAAATTGTTCTTTTTGCTCGCCAGTAAGTGTAGTAAAATATTTTTCTACGAGGTTCATTGTGTTTTGTGTGTAGAACTATTGTGAGCTACTCTTCTTCATCTTCGCCGTTGTCAGTATGTCGGAGATGTCCTTCAGCGGTTTCGGTGTTTTTGAGTATGTTGTATAGCAGTTCGCGCGAGCGGAAAAGCTGAGCTTTGACGGTGCCAAGTGGCAAGTCAAGTTGCTGGCTTATCTCTTCGTATGAGAGCTCTTGGAAGTAGCGCAACTCAACAAGTGAGCGATAGCGTGGTTTGAGTTTTTGCACCACGTTGCGCACAAGTTGTGCCATTTGCGATTTTATCATTGTTTCAGCAGGGTCGAGACCATCGTAGGGCACAACCATTGGCTTAGCGTCTTCTTTGTCGTTGCCGTCATCGTCTATTGAGACGATGATGTTGCGTTTTTTGCGCAAGAAGTCGATGCCATTATTCGAGGCTATTTTGAATAGCCAAGTGCTGAAGGCATAGTTTGGCGAATATTGCTTGATGTTTTTGAAGGCTTTGCCAAATGCTTCGATGGTGAGGTCTTCGGCATCGCTCTTGTTGTTTACCATTTTGAGCAGCATAAAGTATATAGAGTCTTTATACCTTGCCATTAGTTCGCCATAAGCATGTTGGTCACCATCGATAGCTTTTTGCACAAGGTCCATGTCGTATTTTGCTTTGTCGGAGTGCACTGGTTGTGCTTTTTTTTCCTCCTCCTCATCTATCTGCATGTCGCCGAGTTGCATATCGTCGGTTTCTACCTCCTCTTCTTCTTCATCGTGCAAGTTGTCGTCAATGTCTAATTTGGATTCGTTTATTTCCATGTATCTCGGTGTTTACTGATTATACTCCAAAACCACACATATGCTTGTATCCATGGCATTATAATGTCCATGATGAATGTGTGATACCACAATCCGTTTTCGCCCATGTGGTGTTGGGCAAGCAGCAATGATGTATGCATTGTTGCTTCGCGCACAAACCATGTTGCAGCTATGGCTATGCGTATATTGTCGTCAGCACATAATATAAGTGCTGCTATGCTTCCCCAGATAAATAGCTGCCTACTGACAATTTCGAATGTTAGCAGTGTTTTGATGCTTAGGGGATAGTATGGTGCTGTGGTCAGATGACGTGCTTTTTGTGCCATCCAATCTTTCCACGTATGTTTGGGTTCGCTTATGGTGTGCGATTCGGCAGTGTAGCAAATGGCGGTGTTGCGTTTGGTGCCTACTTCGCTTACAAACATGTCGTCGTCGCCAGAGAGTAGTTGTAGGCTGCTTCTGAATTTGGAACTTTGCTCGTAGAGTGCTTTGGTGTATGATAGGTTCCGACCTACGCCCATAAATGGTCTGAAGGCTTTGGCATAACCAAAGTATTGCACTGCGTTCCAGAATGTTTCGAAGCGGATGAAGAAGTTGAGGAATCCGCTCTCTTTGCCATATTTGCCGTAGCCTATTACCATCTCTTTACCTCCAAGGTAGGCATCAGAGAGTTCGCGTAGCCATCGGTTGCTGCATGGTCGGCAGTCGGCATCGATGAATACCATGCGCTCATGTTTGGCTGCTTTGATGCCTACGGTTACAGCAAGTTTTTTGCTGTGATGGAATTTACCATCGGCAGGTATTGTGGTGTAGTACAGGTCGTTGTATTGCGTTTTGAGCTGTGCCAACACCATTGGTGTATCATCAGTAGAACAGTCGTCTACCACAATTATCTGAAATTCTCTGTAATCTTGTTGGTAGAGTTGTGGTATGAGTTGTATAAGATTGTCAGCTTCGTTTTTGGCACAAATGATGATTGATATTGGTTGACATTTGGTCGAACGTTCTGGGTGTTTTCCTATTCTGAACATAAAAAACAACCAATAGAACGTCTGAAAAACGAATGCAGTACTTACAATTATCAGTAGGTATATTATTATGTCTGTCACTTTTGTTGTGTTTGGTATTTTGGCTAAATATTATTGCGTTAGCTATCAATAATATTAGTTGCAAATATATTAAAAGTGTTTATAAAATAGCATTGGTGCAACTTTTTTTTGCCCAATAAAATGTGGTTTTTCTGTTTTTATGTTTGTCTATTTTGTTTGGTTTAGTGTACCATCTGTGTTGGTACTTAGTTCTTTTTCGAGTTCTTTTTCAGCTTTTAGGTATCGGCTGCTGAGCATTGCCATGAAGTGGCTTATGCGCATTAGGGCGTTGGTGGTATCGGCCAATATGGTTTTGTTTTGTAGCTTGAGCAAGAAGTAGTCGTAGATGGCGTTGAGGGCGAGTTCTATGTGGTGCATTTTGTCGCCATTTTTTATTTTACCTTGCAATACATTGAGGTCTGGCCAAGCGTTCTGGAAGGCGTTCTGATAGGCTATTTCGGTATTTTGGGTGAGTAGGTAGAGGTGATAGTTATACACGTCGTCCATCAGTGCTTTGGTTATTTGCAGGTGTCCGTTTTCCTCTTTTTTCTCTATGCGCATCATTTCGGTAAGGTTGTCCCACCAGTCACGAATGGCTTGCTGCTGCTCTGGTGCTATGGCTGAGTATTTGCTTATAATTGTTTTTTCTATCTGCGTCATATCGAGGTGGTTAGCTCTGATAAGGTCTTCTACTTGCCACATATAGAGCAGATATTCTACTATGCTCTCTTTTCTTTTTTGCTGTGCAATAATCATAAGTTGTTGTTTGTGAGGTATGTATCTCTATTCATTGTCGCTGTCGAGGTCAAAATCGAAGTCGTAATCATCTTCATCGTAGTCTTCAAATATGCCGTTGAATGTAGCATCGGTGCCAAAGAATCCATCGATGTCTCTACGCTCTTTTTTGGTTGGTCTGCCAAGTCCTTTGCGTCGGTTCATATTTGCAGCAAGACGTTGTAGTTCAATTATTTCGAGCTGATCTTTTGGCGTAACTTCTTTGATATGGTCTGGCACGAGTTTGGCACCCATGCGGTTTTGTGCAAGTTGTATTATTTCAAATGATCGTGTGGCTGGTGGCACTTTTATCTGTATTACGTCGCCTACTTTGACGTTGCGCGAACCTTTTACCTGTGTGCCACTCATCATGATGCGTCCTTTTTTGATAGCTTCGGCTGCTACTGAACGTGTTTTGAATAGGCGCACAGCCCACAGAAATTTGTCGATGCGAACTTGTTGGAGGGTAGCCATAAAGTTTTATAAAAAAGGTAGAAATATTGCTAATGTTGTTAGCAATACAACTACCATTTAATTAATATAAAAAATTTTGGAACAAATTTAGACATTTCGGGCAAACTTTCAAAAAATGTTGAAAGCTACACTAGTTTACTTTACTCAAGTTTCGCAAGTAGAAATGTACTGCAAACAAGTCCCCAATATACGACCTTCCCATTAATTTTACTTTTTCTTTCCGCAAGAAAAAGTAACAAAAAGAACTCGTCGCTGTTGCCACTCCACTAAAAATTATCTCCGCTCCGCTAAACGATTTTAACTCGCTTCGCTCAAACAGAAAAT
>CAJONN010000122.1 GCA_905235955.1 uncultured Marinilabiliaceae bacterium | reverse complement strand
GCAACAGCGACGAGTTCTTTTTGTTACTTTTTCTTGCGGAAAGAAAAAGTAAAAGACTAATGAAAAAGCCGTGTTTGGAAATTTGTTTGCAGTACATTTCTATTTGCGAAACTCAAGTTATTTATTTTTAGGTTTTGGACAGACGGCTCTGATGGTATTGCCATAGCAACGTGAGTTGTTGGTTCTGACTATTGCACCACTTTTGAATGCATAACTTTGTGCTTCGTATATTTTGCCAGCTCTGTTTTGTGTCCAATAGCTGCCGTATTCTCTTGAATATTTGAGGCTTGTGCCATCGCAATAGCCTGCAGCAGGCAAGAAGATGCTGTTGCCATTGACGTTGCTCCAAATAGTATATCCATTTGAAGTCCACTCCCATGTACATTCTTTTTTAAGCTCATTCCACTGAGTTGTTGTTGGTATTCGCCACTTACCGCCCCATTTTACCGAGGCTACATCATCTTCAGTTGAAAGTCGGCTCAAGCCATCATCAGCAGTGTATTTGTTTATATCGTCACCTGACGATTTTCCTTCAGCCATATATTTATAGTTGCTCCAATCATATCTATTTTTTTCATCTATTTCGCCCCATGCATAGTAGGTGCCATTATCTTCTGGCGCAACAGCACCAATGTTTACGGCAGCCCACAATGTGCCACTGGGCAAGCCCAAATCTACGCTCTCTATTTCGCCATCAGGCGCATTATATTCGTTGGTAATAGATTCCTCATCATCCTTAGAACACGATGGGAATAGAGCTATAGCTATAAGATAAAGTGCTGAATAAACGATTTTTTTCATAACTACTCAAAATATATAGTTGTGCCTTTATACGTAAAAATTGTACATTGGCTACTGATTTGGTACTAACAGATAATTTATTTCGCAAACATAATATTTATTTTGAAGAAAATATCATATCATAGCTCTTTTGCACTGCTTATTTAAAAACTTTTTCTTTGTTTCTGATGTTGAAAATAGGTTTCCATGCTAATTTGGGAAAGTGATACAAAAAACAAAAAAAAGGAGATAAAACTCATTGGTTTTATCTCCATTGCTTATCTATAGAATAGATATTTCTTCAGATATTACTTTTTCTCTTTATATCTTTCGAGCTGATGACGAAGTGCATCGCAAGCAAGGTCAATACCCTCTTCAAATGTTTTGCACTGTTTCTCGGCTACGAGTGTGTCGTTGGGCACTGCAAGTGCTATTTTCGACACTTTGTTTTCAGTGTTGTCAGCCTTGTCAAGACTCAATATTACTTCGGCTGAGATGATGCCATCAAAAAAACGCTCTAATTTGCCAACTTTCTGTGTTGTAAACTCTTTCAACTGTTCTGATGCGTTGAAATGAACTGACTGAATCGTAATTTTCATAGTACTATTCCTCCTTGTTTTTTGCCCACGGATGAGCTTGTTTATATTCTTTGTTCAAGTGCTCGAAATCGTTATGCGCATAAATTTGAGTTGCTGCTAAGCTCGAATGTCCAAGTAGTTCTTTTATGGCCATCAACTCTGCACCATTATTAAGCAACACTGTCGCAAATGTATGACGCATAATGTGCGGACTCTTTTTTGTTATGGTCGACACCATTTCGATGTGCTTGTGAACAATTCTATATACGAGTTTTGGGTATATCGGTTCACCTTTATTGGTCAAAAATAATCGTCCACCAACTACTTCTTTCCCAAATTCTGCGTTTCTGAGTTCAAGATACGCATTTAATATTGTTTTTAAAAATTTTGTGAACGGAATTATTCGCTGTTTTGATCTTTTTCCGTTGACCAAAATGTAGTCGTTTTCAAAATCTATCTGATTATCAGTTAGATTGACCAACTCGGCAAGTCGCATGCCGGTGAGATAAAATAGTTGCAATATGGTGCGGTCGCGTACACCTTCATAGCTATCCTCAAAGTTGCATTCGTCGAGCATTAGGTCTACATCGTCGGCATGCAAAAATATAGGTAGCTTTTTAGGTGTTTTGACGTTGAAGATGATGGTGCAAGGGTTGGTTTCGCGCAGCTCTTCGTTGCACAGAAAGCGAAAGTAGCTACGCACCGATGCTATTTTTCGGTTGACGCTGCGTGCCATCATGCCGGTTGAGAGTAGGTGCATTATCCACCGCCGTATGTGGCGAGCTTTGCAGTCGCACATTAGTCCGTAGCCTTTTTGCTGCATAAACGATGTAAAGAGCTCTAAATCTGACCTGTAAGCTATTACGGTCAGAGGTGAGCAACGTTTTTCGTATGTCAGATATTTCAAAAAGAGTTCGGCAGATTCTTCCATAGCATATATATATAAAGGTTACGGCTTTTTCTTCCTACTTGTGAAACTTGAGTAAAGGTAATAAAAAAAGAGATACACTATACATCACGTACCGTGTATCTCTTTTTAAATTCATCTCCAGATTCCTCACGCGTTAGGAATCGGTATCGGAGGAAAATTAGAACTCAACGTTGCGTTGCAACTGCTGAACGTAGATAGCTTTCTCAAGCTTCTCACGACGAACAACTGACTGAGGTGTGAATGCCTGACGATTTCTGAGCTCACGCATCATGCCAGTTTTTTCAAATTTCCTCTTGAATTTCTTTAAGGCTCTTTCAATGTTTTCGCCTTCCTTAATTGGAACTACAATCATGATTTATTTTATTTATTTCGAAATTAAATATTCCTATTTTTTAGCGGTGCAAAATAAATAAAGTTTGACGACTATTGCAAGCGTTTAGCCATTTTCTTTACTCAAACTGCAAATATTCTTCTAAAAATGGGTTGTATTGCACGTTGGTCATTATGTGTCTGAAGTGGCTGAGGCTTGTTATTTCGTTGTTGGTTTTGCGGCTGACGAGCAGTGCTGTACACATTTTTTCGCTTGCGTATGGGTGCTGTTTGAGTTTTTTCAGGTCGATGGTGTTGATTTTTATTTTTGTTATGTTTGTTTGGTCTGCCGTTACGTTCATTATTATTTGCTCTATTTTTTCGTTTTTGCTTAGTGCGTTTATCTCGCGCAGCTGATCAGCCGATACGTAGCCTCCAAGTTTTTGCCTATATTCTAATATTTTGTTGGCTGTGTATTCGCCTACAAATCGTATTTGGCGTAGCTCTTCAGCGGTGGCGGCGTTGAGTTCTATTTTTGTGGTGGCATTGGCTTTGGTCTTTGTCGGGGCTTTTTTCTTGTTGCTCAAATGTGGCTTTAGGTAGCTGCCAATGGTGCTTGCTGATGCCATTTGAAGTGTGTCGACTCGCATTTTGCCACTCACTATGTAGTTTTTTCTATACCACAATAGGCTGTCGATTACGGCTTGGTCTATTCCGTAGTCTACAAGTTCGGCAGAGTCGGTATAGAAGAGGCTTATTTGTTTTTGTGGTGCTATTTGTTTGTTTTTGAGTTTGTTATGTGAATGTTCGTAGCTGCTTTGAGGTGATATATTTTTGTCAGATACAAAAATATCATCGTAGGCTATGCGATGTTTATTAGCATAATGTTTGAGTGTGTCGATGCCGTAGATGTTTGCAAGTTTGTTCCAATCTCTTATTTTCCCGCCAGCCTCTCTATACGATACTATATTATATAGTTCGTAATATGAAAAGCCAAAGCGTTTGAGTTGGCGCAAGGTGGCTGTGTTGATGTGAAGGGTGTCAGTAGCATATTTGGCTGAAATGGGAGTAGAGTCGGGTGGGGTAGTGATTGAAACTGATTCTATGCTCTTGTCGCCAATGGCTATGCGTGTAGCTATTAGTATGATTATGAATAATGTCAGAATTGAACTATATGCTTGTATTTCAATCTTGTAACGCATTAGGCTACACTATTTGTCGAATGTGTTTATGCCCATCCATGACAATATGTTGTTGATGAAAATGAGCAATATAGCTATCGGAACAACATATTTGGTTAGGAAAAAATAGAGGTTGAAGAGCTTGAATTTTCCACCATGTGCTTCGAGTTCGGCTTTTATTGCATCGCGCCCCAAAACGTGAGGTACAAATAATATTATGAAAAATGCGCCCAATGGGAGCATAACGTTGGCTGATATATTGTCGAAAAAGTTGAATAATGTTGTTGAAAATGAGCAACCTATGCCCAATAGCGCAATACACGTTACAGCTATAAGTGTGGCATATTTGCGTTTGATGTTGAATTGTGTTTTGAGGTAGGTTACAACCACTTCGAGCAATGAGATTGACGAGGTGAGAGCTGCTACTACAAGCAAAAAGAAGAATAAAACTGATATCACTTGCCCCATGCTCATCTGGTTGAAGATGTTGGGCAGTGTAACAAATACAAGTCCTGCACCTTGTCCCGGATTGATGCCAAAGGCAAATGCGCACGGAAATATCATAAGTCCAGCCAAAAAGGCTATAAAGAAGTCGATCATAGCTACTGATACTGCGCTTTGCGACAGGTTTTGCTTTTTGCTAATGTATGAACCATAAGTTGTCATAGTGCCCATACCAACGCTGAGCGAGAAGAACGACTGCCCCAAAGCTTCGAAGAGTGCTTTGGGTGTAATTTTTGAGAAGTCAGGTTTTAGCAAAAACGATATGCCATCGGCAGCATTAGGAAGTGTAACGGCTCTGATACAAACTATAACGATGAGTATCAGCAGTATAGGCATTAGTATTTTGCTATATTGCTCTATGCCTTTTTCTACGCCACGAGATACAACAAAGCCTGTGATACCAAGCATTACAAACATCCAAAGCATGCACACTACAGGGTCTGATGCGGTTTGGGTAAACATTGCCTCTATGCCACTTTCTGATAGTGTGGTTAGTTGCCCTGTGGCCGATATATAGGTATAGTAGAGCGTCCAACCTGAAACAACATTGTAAAACGATGATATGAAAAATGCGCAAAAGACACCTGAAAAGCCTATCAGATACCATTTTTTGCCGGGAGCAAGTTTTTGGAAGGCTGCCATAACGGGCAAGCCTGCTTTGCGCCCTATTGCAAATTCGCTTATGAGCACGGGTAGTGCTATTAGCAACATGAAAAAAATATATATAAGCAAGAAAGCTGCACCTCCGTTTTGTCCTAATACGTAAGGAAAACGCCAAATATTACCCAATCCTACAGCCGACCCAGCTGCGGCTGCTATGGCTCCTGCTTTACTGTTAAATCCTTCTTTTGCCATTAATCTTTTACCTATCCTTAACTATAATGGGCGTAAAAATAATAAATTGAAAAGTAAACTACATCTTTTGTTTGAAAAAATTCAGAAAAGGTTTGAAAAAAAATGATTGCTTAAGTGTGCAGCTTCAAGCTATTTATTTTGCAAAATATTTGGCTTCATTTTTGGTTAAGTGTCTTGTATTCTGACTGTTAAAATTGTTGTCAGGCTTGTGTTTATTAGCCTATATGTTTGCCATTGCTCTCGCCAAAATTCTTTGTGCCAATCTTTCCAATTTATCTATACGCCTCAAAAATTTATATCTTTGTTCTGATTATCAAATACTCAACTTTCGCAAGTGAAAAACGCACAGAAAATAAGCCATGAGAATGGGCGAAAGAAATATACCCAACAAATTGTTTTTCAACAATTAGCACGAAACTCGATTTTCACCTCGCGGTTGTCGCCTTTGGCACGGAGCGTAAAGAAAATTATTGTAGCGAAGCGCCCGAAACGATTTTCTGTTTGAGCGAAGCGAGTTAAAATCGTTTAGCGAAGCGAAGATAATTTTTAGCGGAGTGGCAACAGCGACGAG
>CAJONN010000121.1 GCA_905235955.1 uncultured Marinilabiliaceae bacterium | reverse complement strand
ACAAAAAAATGTCTTCCAACAATAAGCACGGAACCCGATTTTCACCTCGCGGTTGTCGCCTTTGGCACGGAGCGTTAAGAAAATTATCGTAGCGAAGCGCCAAAAACGATTTTCTGTTTGAGCGAAGCGAGATAAAATGTAAAAGACTAATGAGAAAAATTTGTTTGTAGTACATTTCTACTTGCGAAACCTGAGCATATACAAAATCAAGTGCAAAAAAAGAAATATCAGCGCAACTCAAAGCGCACACACTTCCATATTTTAACCTATTTTATATCTATGCAACATATCTTATTATTAAGATTAAAACTAAACAAATAAGCATTTTATATATTTGCGCCCAGAAAAGAAGAAAAACAGTAAAACATCATAACATAAAATGAAACTCTCTAACTTCATCGAGCATTTCGATGGCTACATGTGGAAACGCGAAATCAACGTGCGCGACTTCATTCAACACAACTACACACCTTATGAAGGTGATGAATCATTCCTAGTTGGCCCTACAAGCAAAACAAAGAAACTTTGGGATCAACTCAGCGAAATGTTCAAAGTTGAGCGCGAAAAAGGCGTATATGACGCAGAAACAAAAATCCCACAAACACTCACATCTTATGGCGCAGGCTACATCGACAAAGACAACGAAGTTGTTGTTGGATTGCAAACCGACGCACCACTCAAGCGTGGCATCTTCCCTCGTGGTGGCATCAGAATGGTAGAAAGTGCTCTCGAAGCATACGGCTACAAACTCGACCCAGCCACTAAAGAAATATACACCAAATATCGCAAAACTCACAACGAAGGTGTCTTCTCAGCATATACACCTGATATACGCGCCGCTCGTCACTCACATATCATCACTGGTTTGCCCGACGCATACGGTCGTGGTCGTATCATTGGCGACTATCGTCGTATTGCCCTCTATGGCATCGACAACCTCATTGAAGAGAAAAAACGCTTCCTCGATCGCCTCGACATTCAAGAGATGACCGAAGACGTTATTCGCCAACGCGAAGAGACATCAGAGCAAATCAAAGCACTCAAAGACTTCGTCAAAATGTGTGCTGCTTATGGCTTCGATGTTACTCGCCCAGCACAAAACGCTCGTGAAGCCGTACAGTTTGTATACTTCGGCTACCTCGGCGCTGTCAAAGACCAAGATGGTGCTGCCATGTCGCTCGGTCGCGTATCAACATTCCTCGACATCTTCATTGAGAAAGACATCAAAGATGGCAACCTCACTGAGGCTGAAGCACAAGAGCTCATCGACCAACTCATCATCAAACTCCGTATCGTACGCTTCCTTCGTACACCAGAATACAACGACCTCTTCTCTGGCGACCCAATTTGGGTAACTGAAAGCCTCGGCGGACAAGGTGTCGATGGTCGCACACTCGTAACAAAAACCTGCTTCCGTTTTCTCCATACACTCCAAAACCTCGGCCCAGCACCTGAGCCAAACCTCACAGTGCTTTGGAGCAACAACTTGCCTGAAGCTTGGAAGAAATATTGCGCCAAAATATCTATCGAAACATCAGCCATACAATACGAAAACGACGACCTCATGCGCGTTGAATATGGCGATGACTACGGTATCGCATGCTGCGTAAGCCCAATGCGCATAGGCAAGCAAATGCAATTCTTCGGCGCACGTGCCAACCTTGCTAAATGCTTGCTCTACGCAATAAATGGTGGTCGAGACGAAATCACTGGTGATCAAGTTTCGCCCGTATACGCACCTATCACTGGCGACTACCTTGAGTATGAAGAAGTAATGGACAAATTTGAGCAAATGATGCGTTGGCTTGCCAAGACCTACGTCAATGCACTCAAGATAATCCACTTCATGCATGACAAGTACGACTACGAAGCATATCAGATGGCACTCATCGATGGCGACGTAGATCGCACTCAGGCTACCGGCATTGCAGGCTTGTCTATTGTTACTGACTCACTTGCCGCTATCAAATTTGGCAAAGTAAAAATAATTCGTGACGAACGCGGACTCGCAGTAGGCTTTGAGCGTGAAGGCGACTATGTGCCATACGGCAACAACGACGACCGAACCGACAGTCTTGCTCTGATGATAACAGAGAAGTTTATGGAATTCTTGCGCCAACACGTTACATATCGCAACTCAACACCTACACAGTCAATACTTACCATCACCTCAAACGTAGTTTATGGCAAGCGCACAGGTGCTACACCTGACGGTCGACCAGCATACGTACCATTTGCTCCGGGTGCTAACCCAATGAATGGTCGCGACACTAAGGGTGCAGTTGCAGCATTGGCATCGGTAGCTAAGCTCCCATTCCAGCATGCACACGATGGCATCTCATACACCTTTGCTATTTCGCCATCAACACTTGGCAAAGATACCGACATCAAGGTGCAAAACCTCGTCAATTTGCTCAACGGCTACTTCACACCAGATGGTGGTCATCACCTCAACGTCAACGTCTTCGACCGCGAACTCCTCGTTGACGCAATGGAGCACCCAGAGAAGTATCCGCAGCTCACAATACGCGTTTCGGGCTATGCAGTAAACTTTGTCAAGCTCACTCGCGAGCAGCAACTCGATGTGCTCTCACGCACCATCAACCACTCACTCTAATTATTATAGAGTAGAATCATAAAACAAAACGCACATTGCAATGTAATAATTGTAATGTGCGTTTTTTATTTTTCGTGCTTTTTTCGTACGTGCTTTTTTCGCACGTACTTTTTTTTCGCACAGATGACGCAGAAAACACAGATTTATCAAAGAATAAAATCTGTGCAGACCATCTTATTATATTAAGGTACTCAACTTTCGCGCCTTCGGAGCTACTTACTTGCGAAATTTGAGTAAAGGTAGCATCATCATTGCGAAAAAATCAAAAAATCTTCTCAAATATGCCTCATCTGCGTTCCTCTTTTCAAAAATTAGTGTTATCAGTGTCATCAGTGCAAGGAAAAAGCGATAAAAATGCGAGAAATAAGTGCGAAAAAAAGTATACAAAATCCCATTTTTAACAATTTTCACTAATCAACGCCTAAAAAAGATACTGTACAAACGATTGCACATGTTGCATAAATAATAAAAGCAATGAAAATATTGCAAATAAAATTTAATAATAAACGCTATAAAACACTGAAATAGAGCCAAACATACCAATATTATGGTAGGTTTGTGAGTGTGATTTTAACATTAGTTAGCCATTCTTACATCTTTTAACCGTAAGCGACAATTCATTAACAAAATTGCACCAAAATAGCATCTATCTTTGCAATGTCGAAAGAAGAGAAACACTTCCGACACCGAAACTACTAATTTATAAACACACTAAAACGAGAAATTATGAAACTGACAAATGCAATCAAAACCGTAGCTGCAGTAGCAGCATTGTTCTCAGCAGTAGTAGCTAACGCAGAACCAGAGCCAAAAGCAAAGGTGTACGTCAACTCATATATGAAACCTAACTACGCCATTGTATCGGTTGTTCCTCAGAAGGGCGATGAAATCACCAAGTTGGAAGTAACCGACGAAACTGGCAACATCGTCTATGTAACCAAGCGCATCGCCAACGTAAAGTCGGCACAGTACTTGCTCAACATAGCAAAACTCAGCGATGGTGTTTACACCGTCAACTTCACCTTCAGCGACCAGAGCGAAGTTTCGAAGTTGTTCGTAGTTGAAAACAACACTGTTGTTCGCTAATCGCAGAAAGAGTTAGCAAATAAAAGACTTTTTTCATAGACAACGATAGATTGATTGATTCGAGAAATCCGAGTGCAGTGATTGCATTCGGACTTTTTCGTTTTTAGGCACAGAGCGTTAAAGAAATAGCCTTCCATTACCCACTTCAAATCAATATAGCATAAAAATAGCAGGAGTTGTGCGCCCCTGCTTATGCAATAACCACTTTTGTGGTTTATATAAATTATTCAATCAAATAACATAGTCGTTGACCGTAGGCATCAGAAGTTTATCCATAAAATAAACTATCTGTTTGCGCCACCAAGCCCAGTCGTGAGCCGAATCATAGCCCCAATAATCGATCCAAGCGGGTACGTTTTTCTCGCGTAGCAAAGCATCCATTTGGCGTGTACTATCCAGTAGCTCATCTTCCCACGCACCTTGTCCTACACACATCACAATGCGTCTATGCCTATAAACGTCCCAATAATAATGCTCGTTGGGCATATTGCGCAAAAAGTCGTAGGGTGAGTTGTCGTAGATGAGTGAGTCGTTGTAGTTGGGGAAGAAGTAGCTTGCGTAGTATAAACCGCTAAGCGCCAAAAGTGTATCAAAAATGTCGGGGCGGCGGAAGAAGAAGTTGCCAGCATGGTAGCCACCCATAGAACAGCCTGTAACTATAAATGTTTCAGACATATAGTGGCGCACTTCAGGTATGAGCTCGTCAACTATGTAATGATACCAACGCTCATGTAGCTCAATGCGTCTGTGATAGTCGCCTTGCATATCTGACCATGTTTCGCGGTCGATAGAGTCTACACAGATGAGGCGTATGTATCCTTTGTCGATGAAGGTTGATAATACGCCTACCATATCAAAATCTTGGTAATCGTAGAATCTACCATCTTGTGATGGGAAAACTAAAACTGGATGCCCATTATCGCCATAGACCTTATATTCCATGTCGCGTCCGAGGGCAGGTGAGTATTTTTTCACGTAGCTGATATTCATTGTCTTTTATCGTGTATAAATGCAACAAAATTATTTACTTCGTCTAATGTTTTGAGCTTTGCGGTATACATTTGTTGTCCCATAGCTGCTTTGAACAACTCGGGCATGCGTTCACACATTACCATTTGGTTGCCATAGCGTGCCAATATCTCATCGTGGCTATGCACATATTGATATATGTCGCGTCGGCTGGCAAATGCGCAATAATATTGTTCGCCTTCGCCCATTTTTCTTTCGCCAAAGGCTACCATATCAGCCCATATTTTATATACATCGGTAGAGTGTGCAAAGTTTATCATATCTGGCGTATATCCACCGGCAGGGCGCATATTTACTTCGAGTGCTACAAAGTCGCCTTTGCGCCCAAGTCCTTCGCGGTCGCTATCGAGGCGGAAATACTCTAAGTGTACAAATCGGTTCCAAATGCCAAAGGCTTTCACCGTGCGCCTGCCAAGTTCGCGTAGTGCGTCAGGTATCTGTTTGTCAACATAATAAGCAAGGTCGAGTTGCAAATTGACAATGTCCATTATAGAGGGTGGCCAAACGGTCATCGACTCAAAAAGTGGTTCGCCTTTTGCATCTATTATGGCATCGTAGCTGCATATTTCGCCAGTTATAAACTCTTCAACTACATAGTTGCGATATTCGGCTACTGTGTTGAAGAAGTTGTTCAATTGCTCGTCAGAAGTTATTTTGTATGTGCCACTTGCGCCTACTCCAACGTCAGGTTTTGCTATGATGGGGTAACCTGTTTGGCGCACAAAAGCTTGCACAGCCTCTAAGCCTTCAGCGGCTTTTATTTGGCGTGCTGTTGGTATGTTGCCTTTGTTGTAGTAGTGCTTCATCTCAGACTTCTCTTTGATGGCTTTGATATGGTTGGTTTGTATGCCAGTGCCAACATTGAAGTCGGTGCGCAAGCGAGCATCTTGCCCAAGCCAATATTCGTTGTTCGACTCTATCCAGTCTATTTTACCATATTTGAAGGCAAAATATGCTACTGCCCGATATACTTCATCGTAGTTTTCGAGTGAGTTGACTTTATAATATTCAGTAAGCGACTCTTTGAGTTGCCATTTCAACTCATCGTAAGGTGCGTCGGCAATACCAAGCACACGAACTCCATTTTGTTTTAGTCGTTGGCAAAATTCCCAGTAAGTATGCGGAAAATGTGGTGATATGAATATGAAATTTTGCATTGTATAATGATATGTTATAAGGGGATTTATAAAATGTTGTGCAAAAATAGTGTGTTTCTACCTTATATAAAATAGCAATGATTGGTTATTCTGATAAGTTTTTTAGTATTGACTCAAGTTTCGCAAGTGAAAAATGCACAGAAAATAAGCCCTGAAAATTATAACCGACAAATTGCCTTTCAACAATTAGTACGGAACCCGATTTTCACCTCGCGGTTGTCGCCTTTGGCACAGAGCGTAAAGAAAATTATTGTAGCGGAGCGTTAAAAACGATTTTCTGTTTGAGCGAAGCGAGTTAAAATCGTTTAGCGTAGCGAAGATAATTTTTAGCGGAGTGGCAACAGCGACGAG
>CAJONN010000120.1 GCA_905235955.1 uncultured Marinilabiliaceae bacterium | reverse complement strand
CAAGCCGGAGCGCCTCTGGGTAAATCCCGACTGCGGACTGAAGACGCGCAAATGGGAGGAGACCAAACCTGCCATCGAGAAGTTGGTGGAGGCCACCAAACAGTTGCGCAAGGAATATGGAAAGTGATGCTCCACAACTCCTTTATTTAAAACCATTTCGCAAATAAAAAGCCCCGAAGGTGAGAAAGACTAAACGCAAATTCTTTCGAACCTTCGGGGCTTATTTCACTTGCAAAACTTGAGTTTATAACATTATGTGTAATTTTACAGTGTAAAAAATATAAAAAGCTATGAATCACACCATCCTTCTTTCAATCATTTATCTATTTGTGGGCAGTTATTCAGCACCCTCAGACGAAGGTATCCGCGTGTATACATTCGACACTGAAACTGCCGAAACAAAGTATCTTTGTGGAGCAAAAGGAATCTCTAACCCAGGTTTCTTGTGTCTATCTGCCGACGGACGGAGAGTTTATGCTGTGGGCGAAGACCCCAATGAAACAACATCTACCGCCAATAGCCTAATTTTTAATCCGCACAAGGGTACACTGCAACTTACAAGCAGCCAACCTACTAACGGTAGCGCGCCATGCAACATTGCACTTTCGCCCAACGGAAATTTTGTAGTTACCGCCAATTACTACAGTGGCAGCATAACTACCTATAACGTTGATAAAAAGGGAAAACTTGGAACGCCATCGGTTTATACTTTCAAGGGCAGCAGCACACACCCAAAACGGCAGACACATCCCTATTTGCACGGAGCCTATTACACTCCAGATGGCAAACACTTGTGGTGTACCGACCTTGGCACCGACTTAGTTCACACCTTTTCGGTAGATACTCACGGAATACCACAGATAGATTCCGCCCATCAAACCGACTTTTTTACCAAAAGCGGTCTTGGACCTCGACATATCTGTTTTTCGCCAAACCGCCCATTGGCATATTTGTTGGGCGAATTATCTGGCGAAGTGTGTACACTCGATTTTTCTCAACCCGACAATGTAAAGGTGCTACAGACAGTACGTTGCGATTCGCTCAACGCTGAGGGAAGTGCCGACATTCACATCTCGCCCGATGGACGCTTTGTATATGCCAGTCATCGACTTAAAGGTGATGGACTATCAATTTTGCGAGTAGATTCTGACGGTACACTTACCAAAATTGGCTACCAACCCACCTCAGCCTATCCGCGCAACTTTGCAATCTCGCCCGATGGACGATTCTTGTTGGTTGCCAGTCGCGACGAAGGGATAATTCAGATATTTAGCCGCAACATCGACACAGGTTTGCTCACCGATACAGGACAGCGCATACCAATGCACAATCCATCGTGCCTAAAGTTTTATGTACCAAATGGAGGAAAGGAAGTAAACAATCCCGTTCGTTAAAACTTTTTAAATCATTTTAGCAAGTTGATGTGTATTTGCTACAGAAAAAAGGTATAACTTTGCCACAATTATTCAACACTCAATACTCATCAAAACATGTTAAGTAGAAGACTCTTAAGAGTGAAAGTGATGCAGATGGTGTACGCTCATAATCAGCAAGCCGACACCGACTATGAAAGCATAGATAAAGAACTGCAGCACAGCGTTTTGAAGTCGCACGAGCTCTATTACTACATGATGCTCTTGCCCATTGCCCTGAAACGTCTGGCAATGAAACGCATAGAAAACGGAAAGAACAAAATTCGTCCGACAGAAGAGGAACAAAACCCCAATTTGCGTTTTGTCAACAACAAGTTTATCACGCAACTTGAAAACAACAAGATGCTAAACGACTACATTGCCAAGAGTGGTCAAGATTGGGACATAGACGACGATTTGCTCAAAATCATTTTCAACAACTTGTACTCTACTGAAATATATCAGGAGTATATGACGGCAGCAGAAGAGCCTACTTTTGAAACAGACAAACAGCTCATTGTCAAATACTTCACCAAAGAACTACCCAAAATAGAGGTGATGTATGATGCACTTGAGCTGAAAAATATATATTGGAACGATGATGTTGAATTTGCTATTTCAATAGCTATCAAAACATTCAAACTCTTCGATGGCAAAAATGGCTCAGATGTAGAGATTTTGCCTATATACAAAGATGATGACGACAAGAATTTTGTAAGTACACTGCTTCGCAAAACACTTGCAACATATCGCAGCACATACAATCTGATAAAAAAATTCTCAAGAAATTGGGAGCCAGATCGTGTAGCTCAGATGGACATTATAATTATAGTAATGGCCGCAGCCGAAATGATGTCGTTTCACGAAATACCTATTAGGGTTACACTCAACGAGTATATTGAAATATCAAAATATTACTCAACATCCAAGAGCAACATATACATCAACGGATTGCTTGAAAAAATAGTACGTCAACTTGTTGAAGATAAGCTCATCAGTCCGTCGCAACTTGTTGTTGGTCAATAAAAAAGCAAGCACACACAATGCGCCATATAGTTTGCATAGCTACTGCACTAAGTTTATTGACAAGTTGCACACAACCACAAGCCAACACGCCAAGCGAGGCAAGCGGATGTGGCAAAGCCGAAATAGAAAAGTGGCAAGTAGATTTGGGACAAATAGGATATGGCGACATTGTTGGGGTGAAATACAAAATAAAAAACGTAGGCACTGCCCCACTCACTATAGCCGATGTAGAGACAACGTGTGGTTGCACCCAAGCCAACTACAAGGCACAACCCATAGAGGCTGGTAGCAATGCCAATATAGAGATAGTATTTGACACCTCAGGACTGCACGGCTACCAATACAAAACAGCCACAGTAATAGCAAACACAAGTTGTGCTACAGAGAGAATAAAAATAGCCTTTACGGCACAAATAGAATAAATTAACCCAAAACAGAAAAATAAAATGTTCAACACACTTTTGCAAGCTGCACCCCAAGAGCCAAGTGCTCTGATGAATTTTTTGCCATTCATACTAATCATTGTTGTATTCTACTTTTTCATGATACGCCCACAACAGCAACGTCAGAAAGAGCTAAACAAACTGCGCGACGAACTCAAAAAAGGCGACCATGTAGTAACAACAGGTGGCATATTTGGCAAAGTAGCCAAAGTAGCCGACAATAAAATAACGCTTGAAATAGCCGACGGAGTGTTGGTTGATTTTGAAAAGAGCGCCATATTGTCAAAAGAAGGTGAAGTACAAAAATAAAAAAGGCTTATTTTGAAGCCCCAAAACCAATAAATGCCATTGGCATAGCCTCAAACAAAAAAAATGAGCTTGCCAATGGCTTTTGTACAGATAACCAAAGCACTAAACCAACCATGAAAAAACAAATAGCTAAGTCGGCTGACAAAATAATGAAGAAGATAAAAAGTCCGAACTTCAGAACATTTTTAGTCTTCTTGCTTATATCTATTCTGATCTGGACAATAGAAAAAATGCGGCAAAACTACACTGTAGAAATAAACTACAACATTACCGTAGCTGAAGTACCAGACGAATATATAGTTGACACTGACGGACTTGATCCCATCAGAGCTGTAGTTTCAGGCGATGGTTTTAACCTTGTGCGCTTGCCCAACAAACGTCACAGAGTGCTAAATATAAATGTAAGTCAGCTCAGAAAAACCATGATAGATGGACAGAAAACAGCTATTCTGATGCCACGACGCTACACACATGACCTATCACAAACCCTACCCGACCACATTACACTTGAACGCATAGAGGCTGACACCATATACATTCCGCTGCTGAAAAAGACAAAAAAACTGCTACCAATAGTAGTGCGAGATGAAGTTTCGCTCGAATCGCAACACATGTATTCAGCACAACGCATAGTAGAACCAGACTCAGTTTGGGTATCAGGCACCAACAATATAATAGACACAATGCAAGCCGTTTATACACAAAAATCGCCAGCCGTCACCCTGCACGACACAATAAGCCTGAGCCTCAACTTTGACCTACCACACAATGTAGAAGTCAATGCGCCTTGTGTGCAAGTAACCTATCCGGTAGAGACATATACAGAAAAAATAATAAATGTACCCATCACAGCTATCAACCTGCCACAAGGCTACAACTTCAAAGCCTTTCCGCCAACAGTAACAGTAACCACATCGATAGGCATGAGCAAATTTGACAAACTTACTGCCAACGATATCGACATAGTGGCAGACTTGCAAGAGGTAAAACCCGGTAGCAAACAACAAAAAATAAAACTACGCCTTGCTAACTATCCTGACTATATTCGCACCATATCATACTCGCCTATCTTTGTTGAATTTCTACTTGAAAAAAGACATGTAACAAGCACTAAATAAACGCATTATGATAAAAGTAGGCATCACGGGAGGTATTGGCAGTGGCAAATCGACCATCACTAACTTTTTTAGACTGATAGGCATACCTATATACCAATCAGACATCAGAGCCAAGCAACTCACACAAACTGACACAACAATAATAAACGGACTAAAAAAAATAATAGCCCCAGACATATACGATGCCTCAGGTATGCTCGACCGCAAACGAATGGCATCAATCATATTCAGCAACGAAGAACTACGCCAAAAAGTAAACGCACTCATACACCCAGCCGTGAGGCAAGACTTTAGGCAATGGGCAGCTCAATGCACCCAAGCGCCCTACGTAGTTTGCGAAGCTGCCATAATGATAGAGAGCGGAAGCTATGCCGATATGGACAAAATAATACTTGTAAACGCTCCCACACAGCAACGCATAGAGCGAACAATGCTTCGGGACAAACTAAGCCAGCAACAAGTAATAAACCGCATAGAGAGTCAGATGCCAACAGAGCAACTGATGCCATACGCCACTTACATAGTTAGTACCGACGACCAACACTTTATATTGCCACAGCTCATCAGTATCGACACCGAACTAAAAAAACACGCAACAATATGATAAACATCATAATATTCCTCATTATCTTTTGGCTATTCAATCGGCTCTACAACGAAGATACAACAGCCGAGCGACACACACAAGCAGGCCGGAGAACATACCGAAGCCAATATAGTGGCAAACCTCACACCGACTTTGTAGAGGCACTACTCGTATTGATAGCAGCCATAATGAAAGCCGACGGACAAGTAAAAAAGGTAGAACTCGACTACGTAAAACAAATATTGCTTACCAACCTTGGCGAAGCCAATGCCAAGCAAGCCCTATTGCAGCTACGCGACATACTGAAACAAGACATCGACATAAACACCGTATGCTTGCAAATACGCTACTCGCTCAACTATAGCACACGATTGCACATAGTACACATACTATTTGGCATAGCCAAAGCAGACAACATAGTTACGCCAGAAGAAAAAAACCTTGTATCGCAAATAGGCTATGCCATTGGCTTGACAATAGCCGACATAGAATCGCTCTTTGGCACATACCAAAACTTCAAAACAGCCAACAGCCTCGACGATGCATACAAAGTGCTTGAAACAACTCCCAGTGCTACCAACGACGAAGTGAAAAAAGCATATCGCAACATGGCCAAAAAATATCACCCCGACACCGTAACCGAACTTGGCGAAGAGGCACAAAAAGTAGCCGAAGCAAAATTTAAAAAAGTAACAGAAGCATACGAGAAAATAAAAGAAGCACGAGGCATAAAATAACTTAAGTTTCGCAAGTGAAAAATGCACAGAAAATAAGCCCCGAAGGCTCGAAAGAAATATAACCAACAAATAGCCTTCCAACAATAAGCACGAAACCCGATTTTCACCTCGCGGTTGTCGCCTTTGTCACGGAGCGTAAAGAAAATTATCGTAGCGAAGCGTTAAAAACGATT
>CAJONN010000119.1 GCA_905235955.1 uncultured Marinilabiliaceae bacterium | reverse complement strand
GTTGCCACTCCGCTAAAAATTATCTTCGCTACGCTAAACGATTTTAACTCGCTTCGCTCAAACAGAAAATCGTTTTTAACGCTTCGCTACGATAATTTTTTTAACGCTCCGTGCCAAAGGCGACAACCGCGAGGTGAAAATCGGGTTTCGTGCTTATTGTTGGAAGCAATTTGGTGGTTATATCCCCCTTCGCCCATTCTTATTTTCTGTGCGTTTTTCACTTGCGAAACTTGAGAATGTTTACTTCTTCTTGCCTTTCTTCTTGTTAGCCTTCTTCGGCGATTTTTTAGCCTTTTTCAGAACGCTTTTGGGTGGCTTGCCATGAGCCTTCTGCTTTTTACTTGCCGAGGTTATCTCCTTGCGTCTTTCATGCGATGATGTTGCGCCCGTTGATATGCCCATTCGCTTGCCAGCCTCTTTGAGTTTTTGGTTTTGTATCTCAATGTCTTTGAGTGGAGTGCCTGCTATTGTGAAGTCGAGTTGCTTCTTGTCAAGATTGGCATTAGCTATGCGTATTTTTATTTTGTCGCCAAGCTGATATTTGCGTCCTGTATTTCTGCCAACAGCACAATAGTTGTCCTCATCAAAGTAGTAGTTGTCGCCTTCGAGGTCGCGCATTGGTATCATGCCCTCGCACATATTTTCGGTTATCTCAGCGTAGATGCCCCACTCAGTAACGCCCGAAATGGTTGCATCGTAGTCTTCGCCAATATGGTCAAGCAAGAACTCTACTTGCTTATATTTTATTGAGGCACGTTCTGCGTCTGAAGCTCTTATCTCTTGTTCTGAGCAGTGCTTGCAATGCTCTTCGTATGCCTCGCCATTGGCACTTTTGCCACCATTGAGATAGCTATAGAGCAAACGGTGAACCATCATATCTGGGTAGCGGCGTATTGGCGATGTAAAGTGAGTATAGTAGTCGAATGCTAAGCCGTAATGACCTATATTTTTGGTAGTGTAGCAAGCTTTTGCCATAGTGCGCACTGCCAACACCTCTACCATATTTTGCTCACCTTTGCCTTTCACCTCTTTCAAGATGCGGTTTACGGCATTGTTTATCTCCTCGCCTTTTTGTGGCATTGCTTCGTAGCCAAAACGTTTTACGAATTTTGCAAATTTGCCATACTTCTCTTCATTAGGCTCATCGTGCACACGATATACAAATGTTTTCGGATTTCGCTTCCTGCCGGTTTCGTTTATCTCATCTTTGCCTATGCATTCTGCCACCTTTTTGTTGGCCATAAGCATAAACTCTTCTATCAGTTTGTTGGCATCTTTGGCTTCTTTGAAATATACGCTGATAGGTTTGCCTGTTTCGTCTATTTCAAAGCGTGGCTCTACTCTTTCAAAACTTATTGCGCCATTGTCGAAGCGTCGTTGGCGAATGATTTTTGCCAATTCGTTGAGTTTGAGTATCTCTGCTCTGTATTCGTTGCCGGGCAATTGCTTTGCCTCTTCGTCGCTTTGTGCCTCAATGAGTGCTTGTGCCTCTTCGTAGGTGAACCGACGATTCGATTTGATGACGGTTTTGCTTATTTGCGAACCAAGCACTTCAGCATTGTCGTTTAGTACAAAAATTACTGAGTATGCCAGCTTCTCTTCGTCTTGCCTCAGTGAGCAGAGGAAGTTTGACAATCGCTCTGGTAGCATAGGTATGGTGCGGTCGACCAAATACACTGATGTGGCGCGTTGGTAGCCCTCTTCGTCAATGATAGAGTGGGGTTGCACGTAGTGAGTTACGTCGGCAATGTGTACGCCAACCTCCCAATTGCCTGATTTAAGCTGACGAATAGAGAGTGCGTCATCAAAGTCTTTGGCATCTTTGGGGTCGATGGTGAAAGTGGTAACATTGCGCATATCAAGGCGTTTGGCAATCTCTTCGGGGGTGATGCCTGCATCTATTTTTTCGGCAGCTTGAGTTACTTTTTCTGGATAAGTGTATGGCAAGCCAAATTCTGCTAAGATGGCGTGCATCTCGGTTTGGTTGTCGCCCACATCGCCCAATACGTCAATTATTTCACCAAACGGACTTTTAGTATTGCTTGGCCAGTCGACAATGCGCACCACAACTTTCTTTTGGTTGGCATCATGTGGCACACGTTCGCGTGGTATGTATATATCTCGGCCACCCAATGTGCGAGCATCCATGCGTACAAATGCACTGCCATCTGGCTGATAATCAACAACTCCTACAAACTGATCTCTACTGCGCTCTAATATGTTTACCACTTCGCCCTGAGGTGCACGCCCCTTGCGTTGCTTTATTATAGCCACCTCTACATGGTCGCTGTCGAGGGCAGTATTGAGTGCGTATGCAGGCACAAAAATATCGTCAGGATAAGCATCTTTATCGTCGGGCACTACGTAGGCAAAGCCGTTAGCCGACATATCAACACGACCTGTTATGATTGACTTTGTGTCGTTTGGTATGCTATATTTTCCAGCAACACTCTCTTGTATAGTGCCTTTGATGGTGAGTTCGAAGAGCACATCTTGCACATTGAGGCGATCTTCTTTGCTCTTCAAACCAATCAGTTCGGTTACTTGTTTGTAGTTGAAACTTTCACCTTTATGTTCTTCAAAAACTTTGCAAACTGCTTCAACAAGTTTGTTATGTTTTTCTTCCGGATTTGCCTTACGTTTTGCCATAATCTCTGATATTATTTTTGTTAAGTAAAAAAACAAGATTTATGCATCTCGATAATTATCATAAGTATACTACAACTCTGCGAATCTTGTTTTAACAAAGTTAGAAAAGTTTTATCAGAATTTACATTTTGTTGGTATCAGCAACGAGTTCTTTTTTTTGTTACTTTTTATTTCGCTTCGCTCAATCATCGTTGAGTCTTGCGGAAAGAAAAAGTAAAAGACTAATGAAAAAGCCGTATTTGGAATTTTATTTGCAATACATTTTTACTTGCGAAACTTGAGTAAGAAGGTAAAAGTAGAAACCGTGGGGGGCAAAAAAACAACAACCTTGTATTTGGAAAATTAAACAATAGTTAATATCTTTGCACCGCAATTACGAAAATACACGGGTGTAGCTCAGTTGGTAGAGCACTGGTCTCCAAAACCAGGTGTCGGGAGTTCGAGCCTCTCCTCCCGTGCAAAATTTGTCAAAACCGGAACTTCTTGAAAAAGTTTCGGTTTTTTTTGTCTTACTGCGAAACTTTTTTTTAGAAAAAACTATATTAAATAGTAATAATTTATTATACATTTGCATTAGTAAATATTTTTTAACACAAAATTTCAGATATATGGCAAAAATAGCAAAACAACTTACCGACCTGATTGGTAATACGCCGTTGCTCCAACTCTCGGCTTATAGCAAAGTAAACAATGTAAATAGCAACATAATTGCAAAACTCGAATACTTCAATCCGCTTGGCAGTGTGAAAGACCGTGTAGCTTACAACATGATAGTTGAAGCTGAAAAACGTGGCGTGCTGAAAGCTGGCACAATCATCATAGAGCCAACAAGTGGTAACACTGGTGTAGGGTTGGCATTTGTTGCAGCAGTAAAAGGATATCGACTCATCCTCACTATGCCAGAAACCATGAGTGTAGAGCGTCGCAACTTGCTCAAAGCATTGGGTGCCGAGATAGTGTTAACTCCCGGTGTAGACGGCATGAAGGGTGCAATAGCTGAAGCAGAGCGTTTGCGCAACGCAAATGCAGGTTCTGTCATCTTGCAACAATTTGAGAATCCGGACAACCCTGCAATTCATGAGAAGACGACAGCTGAAGAAATTTGGCGCGACACCGATGGCAAGGTTGACATATTGGTAGCAGGAGTAGGCACAGGTGGCACAGTGAGTGGCACAGGCAAACGCTTGAAACAACTCAATCCTGCTATCAAGGTGATAGCTGTAGAGCCATCGACATCGGCAGTGTTGTCAGGTAAAGCTCCGGGACCTCACAAGATACAAGGCATTGGTGCAGGCTTCGTGCCCAAGACATACGATGCTACTGTAGTTGACCAAGTGATAGCTGTTGACAGCGATGACGCTATTAGAACAAGCCGCAAGTTGGCTCAGACAGAAGGTTTGCTCGTGGGCATATCAGCAGGTGCTGCAACATTTGCCGCAACTAAGCTTGCACAACAGCCCGAAAACAAAGGCAAAAACATTGTTGTAGTGCTTCCTGACACTGGCGAGCGCTACCTCTCAACTACACTCTATGCCTTTGAAGAGTATCCACTCTAATAAACAGAGAAAAATATGGCATATTTTTATGCTATGTGCAGATGTAGCTTTGGTGCTACATCTGCTTTTTGTATCTTTTAAAAATATTGTTGTTTTACTCAACTTTCGCAAGTAATACAACCACGAATGGGCAGAAGATTATAGGTAGGTGATGTTGCAGAGTGGCATCAGTGACTCACTTGTGAAACTTGAGTAACATTCAATTCATATCTGTCATATTTTCCTCAAAAAAAATGCCAATGGCCAATAATGTCGAATATCATCCTCTCGAACCATTTTTGCCTCACAATGCCAAAGTGCTAATGCTTGGTAGCTTTCCGCCAAGCAAGGTGCGGTGGTCTATAGAGTTTTTTTATCCAAACTTTCAAAATGATATGTGGCGCATCTTCGGACTTGTTTTTTGCAACAATAAAGATGCCTTTGTTGATATGTCTAATCGTAAGTTTTGCAAAGAACGCATTGTTGAGTTGCTTAGTCGTGTTGGTATAGCTCTGTTCGATACAGCCGTAGCCGTAGTGCGCACTCGTGGCACTGCCTCTGATAGCGATTTGCAAATAGTACAACCTACATCTGTAGCGCAACTTTTGTGTCAATTGCCATATTGTGAGCATATTGTAGCTACAGGTACAAAATCTGCCGAAGTGTGTGCCGAGCAACTAAACGTGCGGTTGCCACATGTGGGTGAATATGCTGAGGCGGTAGTTGATGGGCGCAATATCAAGCTATGGCGTATGCCTTCATCATCGAGAGCTTATCCTATGAAGCTTGAACGCAAAGCTGAATTATATGTTCGTTTGCTGAAGCAGTTGGAGTAGCGTTTGTGAAAAAATGGGCACAAAAAACGGAGCAATCCTACATACGAGTATCGCTCCGCTTATAATATTTCTAAAAAATTAGTTGAACATCGACTTCATACGCGAGAAGAAGCCAGCCTTGTCAGTTGCTGATGGGTTGAACGATGGCGAATTTTTTAGTTGCTCTACTATCTTCTGCTCATCTTTGGTTAGGCTCTTTGGCACAAATACATCAACTCTTACAAGCAAATCGCCCTTCATGTGGCTGTTTACCTCTGGCAAGCCTTTACCTTGCAGTCTCAACACCTTGCCGGGTTGTGTGCCAGCATCTATCTTGAGTCGCACCTTGCCATCAACAGTTGGTATCTCTACTTGTGTGCCAAGCAATACGTCTGGTATGCTCATGTAGAGGTGGTAGATGAGGTTGCTACCATCGCGCACAAGTTCGCTATGTGGCTCTTCGTCAATCACTACAAGCAAGTCGCCATTGATGCCGCCATTTTTGGCTGCGTTGCCTTTGCCTGCTACATTGAGTTGCATGCCAGCCTCTACGCCTGCCGGTATCCTTACGCTTACAACTTCCTCTTCTTCTACTAGTCCGGTGCCGTGGCAATGCGTACATTTGTCGGTTATCGTTTTGCCCTCGCCATTGCAATGCGGACAAGTTGTTTTGCTATACATCGGTCCGAGTATCGAATGTACCATTTGTGATATTACACCTGTGCCATTGCAGTAGGTACATTTCTTTACAGCCGAATCGTTTTTTGCGCCTGTGCCATTGCAGTGCGAACATTGCACTTGTTTCTTTACCTTAAATTTTTTCTCTACGCCATTGGCTATTTCACTAAGGTTGAGTTTTACCTTTACTCTGAGGCTCGAACCTTTGTTTACACGTCGGCGCGACGAACCACCACCAAAGCCAAACGAACCAAATATGTCGCCAAATTGGCTGAATATGTCGTCCATCGACATGCCACCGCTGTAGTAGCCACCGCCGCCACCGCCATTTTCAAATGCTGCATGGCCAAATTGGTCATACTTAGCCTTTTTGTCGGCATTCGACAAAACATCGTATGCTTCAGCAGCCTCTTTAAACTTCTCTTCAGCCTCCTTATCGCCCGGGTTTTTGTCAGGGTGATATTTGATGGCCAGTTTTCTGTAAGCCTTTTTTATTTCGTCAGCTGATGCGTTTTTTTGCACGCCCAGCACTTCGTAATAATCTCTTTTAGCCATTTTTCTTCTGTTTTTTATTGGCAAACCACAACTTTGGCAAAGCGTATAACCTTGTCGCCCATGCGGTAACCTTTTTCTACGCAGTCAAATACCTTGCCTTTGAACTCGTCAGACGGAGCTGGAATGGTTGTTACAGCTTCGTGCACATCAGCATCAAAGGTTTCGCCTTTAGCTGGTATTTCGCTTACGCCTTTTTTATTGAGGAATTCTGCAAATTTTTTGTAGATGATGTCAACGCCCTCTTTGAGCGATGCCACATCGGCAGCGTCTGTCATGTGAGTTAGTGCGCGCTCAAAGTCGTCCATCACAGGTAGCAAGCCTACTAATATGTCGCTACCTGCACCTTTTATGAGGTCGGCTTTCTCTTTTGTTGTGCGCTTCCTATAGTTGTCATATTCGGCAGCAAGTCTGACATACTTGTCGTTCAGTTCAGCCAGTTTTGCGCTGAGTTGTTCTACTTCGCTTAGTGGCTGTGTTTCAGTTTCTTCAGTTGCTGCTTCGGTAGCTTCGGTTTGTGTATTAGTGTTGTTTTCTGTCTGTTCTTCCGAAGTTTGTTCCTCTGTTGTTTTCTGTTCTTCTGCTGACATATAGTGTGATATTTTTTTCAGTATGTGTGTTGATAAATAAAGCGCTTTGGCGTTTATCAATATGTTTGCCATATTGGTAATGGCTGACACATTGTCATTTTTACAAACAAAATGGCAGTCGGATTGTCGGCTGCCATGTCAGTATTTTTTTTGTGTTCTAAATATAGAATGCACTTTTAATATTTTATGTTTCTAATCTTTTCGGAAATATTCGAGTGCAGCTTTGAGCCTTTCTCCTTTTAGGTTTTTGGCTACAATGATGCCATCGCCATCGATAAGGAAGTTAGACGGAATGCTATGTATGTTGTATTTTTGTGCAGCTTTGCTACTCCAGCCGCCAAAGTCGCAAACATGAGCACTCCATGTGAGGCTGTCTTTTTCTATGGCGTTTTTCCATCGGTCGGCATTGTTGTCGAGCGAAACGCTATATATGGTAAAACCGTTGCCGTTTTTAAATTCTTTGTTTTTATATGTACGGTAAGCTGCCACTACGTTGGGGTTCTCAAATCGGCAAGGTCCGCACCATGAAGCCCAAAAGTCTATCAGTACCATTTTGCCTTTGAGTGAGCTGAGCGATATGGCTATACCTTGTGGGTTGTTGAATATGAGTTCTGGGGCTTTGTTGCCTACTTCGAGTCCTACTAATTGTGCTTGGGCTGTCATTGAAGCCAAGATAGAAATGGCTACAAATATTGTTCTGATTGCATTCATAATAGAGAGTGTCTTAGTTGTCGTCCCGCTTTGTGCGATGTTTTTTCTGTTTCAAATATATACAATGTCAGCCATATATGCAACAATTGAGCCGTTTTATTTCAAACGACTCAAAAGTGTTAGTTTTCGCTTGCAAGCATATTGAGTGTAGTGCGCATAGTCTCTACGTTGAAGTCGCGAGCTATTATTACACCATCGGCATCGATAAGTAGGTTGACTGGGCGATAAACTTCAAATAGTTTTGCCCATTCTGAGTCAGTTCCTTTGTAATCGCAAATATGATGAAAGCGTTCTGTACCGTCAGTCTGAATGGCTTTTCTGAGGGGCGAATGGTATTTGTCAAGCGATATGCTTATTACTTCCAATCCGTTGCCATTGTGGAATTTCTGGCTTTCATAATCCTCTGCTACTTGCAGTAGTTTGTAGCTGTTGATGCGCGACTGTGCATCGTATGATGCCCAAAAGTTGAGTATTATCATTTTGCCTTTTAGGCTGTCGGTGCTTAGCTGTTTGCCACTTACCTCTTCAGTGCCGTTCATTTTGAGCATTTGCTCGGTATATGCTTGGCTTCCAGCTTCTTTTTTGTTTGACGACAATATTACCATTGTTGCCAAACATAAAATTACATAAAATTTAGTACGTAGGTTTTTCTTCATTCTGTAGTTTTTCTTAGGTTGCCCTCTGAAACACCAGCTCAAGGCTTTCCATCTCAGCGGTTCGGTAGTTGGCTGCGTTGTTATTGGCGTAGCTAATAACCTAACCAACCTAAAATAGACGGTGCAAAGTTACGTTCTCATATTTTACAACTCTCTATTTTTTGTGTTAAAAATCAAATATTGTGTTAATATTAAGCATAAATAGCAAATGTAATATGTTGATATATAGTGTATTAGTATTTTTGTTAATTAATGCTAATTGATATGCGGCGGTTCTCTTGTTTTACTCAAGTTTCGCAAGTAGAAATGTACTACAAACAAGTTCCCAAACACGGCTTTTTCATTAGTCTTTTACTTTTTCTGTGCCGACAGAAAAAGTAACAAAAAGAACTCGTCGCTGTTGCCACTCCGCTAAAAATTATC
>CAJONN010000118.1 GCA_905235955.1 uncultured Marinilabiliaceae bacterium | reverse complement strand
AAAAATTTTATTCAAAATAATTTATCCAAACGCTTGCAGAATCAGAAAATGTGTCTACCTTTGCAACCGCAAACGAGAAATATCGGTTGTGGCTTATATGAGTAAGTCCTGCACGACCAGCTCCTTTCAAACCCTCCAGGGCTTGACCGCAGCAAAGGTAGAAGGTTGAGCGGTGCGATGTAGATAGCTTACTCACCTGCCTGTGTAGCTCAGTTGGCCAGAGCAGCTGATTTGTAATCAGCTGGTCGGCGGTTCGAATCCGTCCACAGGCTCTCAGAAGTGTCGAACTTTGAAATTATTGGTTTTGGGTGAATACCAGAGTGGCCAAATGGGGCAGACTGTAAATCTGCTGTCTTTCGACTTCGGTGGTTCGAATCCATCTTCACCCACAATTAGTTGCCTGTGTAGCTCAGTTGGCCAGAGCAGCTGATTTGTAATCAGCTGGTCGGCGGTTCGAATCCGTCCACAGGCTCTATCCTCTTTTATAGGACCATAAGCTGCGGTCAGAGGGTTATGCGGAAATAGCTCAATTGGTAGAGTGTCAGCCCTCCAAGCTGAATGTTGCGGGTTCGAGTCCCGTTTTCCGCTCCTAAGATTTTCAGACCTCGTGTTCGACAAGAATGCGAGGTCTCTTCGTTTTTATGCACTATAATTATTTTGCAAAATATGAATTGTGACTTGTCTATTGTTATTCCCGCATACAACGAAGCCGAATCACTCGGCGAGTTGATGGCATGGATCGAACGCGTAATGAAAACCACTGAGTGGTCGTATGAAGTGCTAATAATTGACGATGGTAGCACCGATGACACTATCAACGTTGTTACTACCCTATCTGAAGCCAACAACCGCATCAAATGCATCAGTTTTAGACGCAACTATGGCAAGTCGGCTGCTCTCAACGTTGGTTTCGAAGCAGCTCAGGGCAATGTAGTTATAACTATGGATGCCGACTTGCAGGATAGCCCTGACGAAATACCAGAGCTGATGAATATGATTCTGAACAAAGGCTACGATATGGTTAGCGGTTGGAAAAAGGTACGCCACGACCCTATTGGAAAAACATTACCCTCAAAACTATTCAACCATGTTGTAAGACGCATATCTGGCATTCAGCTACACGATTTCAACTGCGGACTAAAGGCTTATCGCAACGCTGTAGTAAAGTCGGTTGAGGTCTATGGCGAGATGCATCGATACATTCCACTACTTGCTAAAGAGGCTGGTTTTAAGCACATTGGCGAAAAAGTTGTCACTCACTACGAGCGCAAATTTGGCGTATCAAAATTTGGTATAGAACGCACTATAAAGGGGTTTCTCGACTTGCTTTCAGTGTCGTTTATGGGTAAATTTGGCAAACGACCTATGCATCTATTTGGTGCACTTGGCACACTGATGTTCTTCATCGGATTTGTTGCTGCATTTTGGCTCGGTGCAAAAAAGATTTGGTTTGTTTACCATCATATAAATGCTCCACTGGTTACTTCGAGCCCCTATTTCTACCTCGCACTCATCTGTATGGTAATGGGCACACAGCTCTTTTTGGCTGGCTTTGTGGCCGAACTTGTTACACGCAATGCTCCTGACCGCAATGTTTACAAAATAAGCCAACGCATTGGTTTTTAGCTGATAAAAAGTCAAAAAAACTTATGGATTTGACTTCAATTGTAGGCAAAATAGAACAGCCGTGGCGAGGCAACCTAAATGGCATCAGAGTACTTGTATGTGGCGATAGCGATGAGGGCAAACTCTCTATAAAGTTAGCAAGACATAGTGCAGCCGTAGTGCAGCTTATTGCTGATAAAACAACTTATAACATTGTTGCACAAGCAGTTCCGCAAGCGCTAAACTACAAATTGCTTCTGACCAATATTAATGAATATCAAAAAATATGTAGCACACATTTTGACCTAATTGTAATATTGGAAAAACATTGCAACCATACACTACCAACCTCAATGGGACAAAACATTCTCAAGCTCAAATATAATGGCAACAACGACTACATTGAAATGCCTTAAATAGTTGATTATAATGGAGATAAACCTGAAAGAACATCTACAACACAAAGTTTTTTCTGTTGTGAGCAACATAGTAGAAAACACAGGCGAACAAGCCTTTGTGATAGGTGGTTTTGTGCGCGATATTCTTCTTCATCGCCCATCGAAAGACATTGATATAGTGGTAGTTGGCAGTGGCGTTGAATTGGCCGAACAAGTACACAAAGCTTTCAGAGGGTCGCACTTATCGGTATTCAAGTCGTTTGGTACCGCTATGGTCAAAATACACGATGTGGAAGTGGAGTTTGTAGGTGCCCGACGCGAATCGTACAGATCAAACTCACGCAAACCTATTGTTGAAGATGGCACGCTCGAAGACGACCAAAATCGTAGAGACTTCACTATCAACGCATTAGCATTAAGCCTCAGAAAAGAGAGCTACGGCAACCTTGTCGATCCGTTTGGAGGCATTAGTGACTTGCAAAATGGCATAATTCGCACACCTCTCGACCCAGAAATAACCTTCTCTGACGACCCTTTGCGTATGTTGCGCGCCATCAGATTTGCTACACGTTTTGGCTTTACAATAGAAGAAAAAACATTTGAAGGCATAGCCAAAACAGCCAGCCGAATAGAGATAATATCGATGGAACGCATCTGCGACGAACTAAATAAAATGATGCTAACCGACACACCATCAGCTGCTTTCAAACTGATGGACAAAGTGGGATTGCTATCGTATATAATGCCAGAACTGAAGGCAATGAAAGGCGTAGAAAAGGTCGATGGGCGGGCACACAAAGACAATTTTTACCACACAATGGCAGTGCTGGATGCCGTAGCCATCAATAGCGACAACCTGTGGCTCAGATGGGCAGCACTCTTGCACGACATAGGCAAACCTCGCACCAAACGTTTCGACCCCAAAATAGGTTGGACATTTCACAATCATAACTTCGTAGGCGAAAAGATGATACCGGGCATTTTCAAACGCCTTAAGCTTCCACTCGATGCCAAAATGAAATATGTGCAAAAACTCGTTGGGTTGCACATGCGCCCCATTGTGCTAAGCGAAGATGAAGTAACTGACTCAGCTGTACGCCGTTTGCTATTTGAAGCTGGCGATGACATTGAAGACCTCATGACACTTTGCGAAGCCGATATTACATCGAAAAACGAAGAAAAAGTACAACGATTTTTGCGCAACTTCAAAATAGTGAGGCGAAAACTAAAAGAGATAGAGGAGAAAGACCATATACGCAACTTCCAACCACCCGTAACAGGCGAAATGATAATGGAAACATTTGGCATTGGTCCATCGCAAACCATTGGAGTGCTCAAAAATGCACTCAAAGATGCCATACTCGATGGCGTTATTCACAACGACTACGACGAAGCTATGCACTTCGTAATAGAAAAAGCAGCAAATATGGGCATTTATCCTATAAAAAAATAACTAAAACCAAATGGAAAAGATAACAACCATCAATTCCAGAGATATATTTGAGGGCAAAACAGGAAAAATAAGCAATCCGCCAATAATAGTAGCCGACATGCTACGCACGCCTGAAAACATTGGTAGCCTCATTCGCATAGCAGCCAACATAGGCATAGAAAAAGTTGTTTGCATCGAAACTGACAACATGCAGATGAGAGAGAGCAAAATACGTCGGACAGCGTGTATGGCATGGGACTACGTAAAACTTGAACATGCTACACCAGATAATTTTAGCGAATTTATTCCATCTGACTATCAGCTTGTTGCACTTGAAACATCAAGCATATCAGAAAGTATATTCAAAGCATCGTTGCCACAAAAAATGGCTTTGGTAGTTGGCAATGAAATACACGGAGTGCGCATGGAATTGCTCAGCCAATGCGCTCAACACATCAACATTCCGATGAGCGGACCAGCCACAAGTATGAACGTATCGCACGCTACATGCGTTGCACTTTTTGAATGGGTCAGACGATTTGCAATATGAGAAAAAAACTTGTAAATACGCTTTTAGCAACTATAGCTATTATACTAAGCAACAACACTTTAGCACAACAAAATATAGCACTTTGCCCTGAGAAGCCCAAACTTGTTTTGCTCATTCTGATAGACAACCTAAACAATGAGCAACTCGACATAGTGCGCCAAAAATGTGGTCCAGACGGATTCAACCGCATCTGCACCTTTGGCACACAACTGAGCAACGCCCACTACGATGCAGGCGGCAACTACGCTGGCAAAAACTTAGCAACACTCTTCACTGGCGCACCAGCATCAACTCATGGCATAGTGGCCGAACAATGGATTGACAACTTCACAAGCAAAAAAATACACGCAATATACGGCGATGCTTACAACAATGCAGGCAAACTCGATACTACAGCCACGCCTCGCAACGGCAACCTACTATGCTCTACAATAGGCAACGAAATACGCAAAATTTACAACAACAAAGCCCACTTTATTTCGCTTGGCTTCAACCCCAATATGCTAATGTGGAGCTCAGGCACCAATGTGCCCGAACCTGTAGTATGGTTTAACGAAAGAACAGGACAATTTGTATCGCAAAATATTGTAAACGATGAAGTTAGAAATATCATTAGCGACTTCAATAGCAAACACATATCAGACCTTTGCTTAGAAAAAACATGGTCGCCACTGCACGACATATCAGAATATCATGAGTGGCGCTACTTCAACAAAGGCACAGAGCAACGCATATTTTATTATCCGCTCAAACAAGCTAATGCACGTAGCAAATATGCACGCTTAGCAGGCTCGCCCTACGGCAATCAGATGGTGCGCGACATGGCAGCATCGATACTATTGTGTGGCAACTTGGGCAAAGACGATGTACCCGATATGCTCACTGTGCAGTTTACTGCCACACCTTCATGTGGACACAAAATGCAACCCATAGATGCCGAAACTGAAGATATGCTTTTGCGCCTCGACGAAAACATAGCCTCACTGCTCAAAGTAATAGACCACGATATAGGCATGGACAATACGCTTGTATTGCTAACTGCCGCTCAGGGTTGCTATGACGTAGCCAACACTGACACAGAGCATTGGAAGAGTTGGGGCACTGTGAGCCTGCATCGCACATCGGCTCTGCTCAACCTCTACCTTATGGCTCTGCATGGACAAGCAAAATGGGTGCGCAACTATGCAAGTGGTGAGATATATTTAGACCAAAAACTATGCGAAGACAAAAAAGTGTCGTTTGACATATTGCTAAATGAGGCAGCACAGTTTATGAAGCAAGTAACTGGCGTTGCCGATGCTGTAGTAGCAAAGCAACTGCCCAACATTTACTCAGATTCGCCCGTGATAGAAACTATGCGACGCAACTATCATCCACAACGTTCGGGCGACATTTTGCTCAACCTCAATCCGGGCTGGGCCGAAGAGCAAGACGACGGCAGCGAACTAACACAGCTATGGGGTAAAGAGTATGTGCCACTTGTGTTCTATGGTTGGAAAGTGCCACGTAACACCATCTACGAACGCCACAATATGGCCGATGTAGCACCAACAATATGCTCGTTTATCAAAGTAAGTGTGCCCAATGGTTGCTCTGGCGTGCAAATTCCAATTTTGAAATAAAATCTCAAGTTTTGCATGTAAAGTAGCCACGAATGGGCGATAGATTGTAGGTGGCATAACGTAGTGCCCTGCTAATCAAGCATTTCTTTTACATTACTCAAGTTTCGCAAGTAAAGCAGCCCCGAATGGGCGAAAGAAATATAACCAACAAATTGCTTTCAACAACTAGCACGGAACCCGATTTTCACCTCGCGGTTGTCGCCTTTGGCACGGAGC
>CAJONN010000117.1 GCA_905235955.1 uncultured Marinilabiliaceae bacterium | reverse complement strand
TTTTCACCTCGCGGTTGTCGCCTTTGGCACGGAGCGTTAAGAAAATTATCGTAGCGAAGCGCCCGAAACGATTTTCTGTTTGAGCGAAGCGAGTTTAAATCGTTTAGCGGAGCGCAGATAATTTTTAGCGGAGTGGCAACAGCGACGAGTTCTTTTTGTTACTTTTTCTTGCGGAAAGAAAAAGTAAAAGACTAATGAAAAGGCCGTATATAGGGACTTGTTTGCAGTACGTTTTTACTTGCGAAACTTGAGTTATAATCAAATAAACAACTCAAGTTTCGCAAATAAAAACGTACAAAAAAATAAGCCCTAAAAGGGTGACTGAGATACAACAATAATCACAAAACCCAAATTCCACACTCATACAAAAGCCGTAACAACACAAAAAACCATTTTTGCAATTTTTAGTAATAAAATAAACAAATAGCCATATATGATTAAATAATTGAACAAAAACAAAATAGCAATACAACAAAAGAGAAAAATAAATAGCAACAACAGCAAAAGATACACCCCACAAGACTACAAGAAGCCAAATGTTTTTATAACTTTGGGGGCAAATAGACTGCAATAAAACCGAAAAAATAACACACTCAAACAAAATATATGAAGACTGATTCGCTAAAAAAGAAAGCAGAGCGCAAAGACAGGAAAGACATGATACAATATGTCAACCTGCAGCTCGCATCACTTGGCCAGCCTTTGTTCCATGACGAGGAGAACGCCGAAAATAAATTGGCCAACTCAAAGTTCATAGCACTCACTGGCGACTTCATAAACAGCTTTCGCGAAAAAACGCGCCTACTTGGCGACCACCAATCGCCTATCGACCAACGCATCCAAAACTTTATTGACGACTATCTGAAAGACGTTAAAAAGCCTGAGGAATGCCGACTGCCGAACGACACATTGGTACTCAACCAAAAAGGATTAGCACGCGAAATAAGCCTTCCGCCCAATGCCAACTCATTCTTTGGCAAATACGTGAGCACATATCGCGTAGCACAAGGCATACTCAACAACCCCGCCAACGACCGTCGCACCACAAAAGGCACATTCCACATAGTTGAAGGCGGACTACCTATTCCGCTCGACAAAAAAGCCGTGCCAAAGGTTACATTTGCTCGCCTCCTCGAAGCCGCATTGCACCCTTCAGAAGAGCTGCAAATATTACCTTTCACAGCCAACCAAGAAGACAAGGCACACGTAATGGTAAGCCTACTCGTAAGACCATTGGTAGTGCCAGAGGTAAAAGGCATCATACCAGAAAAAAGTATGGAGTGCCACCTCTTCGCACCGGGTAGCCTCGTAAGTTCGCTCGACTTTGTTGAAACCATATTTGGCAACGCTGGCGACCACAACTTGGCCGAAAACGATGCAGCTCTCGACATCGACCACTGGACAGGACATACCGGTTGCATAATATTTGCACCACAATGTCTGCAACTAAAAAAGAAAGACCTCGGACTTCCGCACTACGACGATGCAACTGAACGCCAAAGAAAAGAAGGCATGTGCTGGCGCGAAGACTCTGAGATATACAACGATGGTGGCTCATTCAAAATAACTTGCCGCGATGAACGTGGCGTTGTAGTAACCATCATTGCCGACAACTATTTCGGCTACGCCAAAAAAGAAATCAAGACACAAATAAACTATTCAGCCAACCTCTACGGACTCGCTGAAGAAGAACATGCTGGTGGCGCAATAGCCTTCCCACAAGGACTGTGGAGCGACAACATCTCAGCCGAAAACTTCATAAAGAAACTTGATGGCATCTACACCTTTGAAGAGGCAATGAGCCTACTACGCGACCGCGTAGAGATAATGCCTGAAGGATATGCAGTTGACAAAAAATATCCAAGCATCATCTACATATCAGAGCAAGCCAACATTCTGATAGACAAAACCAAAATCTCGTGGATGCACAACGGACAAGAGAAATCCATACCACTCTCGCCCGACAAAATATACGTACACCCATCGGGCAACAAAATGCGCCTCGAACGCCACCCACAACAACCCTCGTGGCGCATCATCAACACACGCCCTGAAGGCATATTGTGCCACAAACCGTGTACAGTATCAGGCGGTGGCAAGTCTGAAATATCCAAATCGATGCAAAACGCCATTATATATGGACCATTCAACGTTGTCAACATCGAAGAAGACTTCCGCAAAACCGATGAAATCATCAACTACGACTACACACATCGTTGGAAAGTAGTAGACCCCGATGCAGCACCTTCACGCTCATTCCTTAGCTCAAAACGTACTTTGGGCTCGTGCGTCAAACTGCTCACCCCATCAGACCTCTACAACGACGAGTACAACAACTTCTTACGTAGCATACCTGAGCACATACGCTCACTGGCACTCTACGTAAAACGACACACACACACCGAAGAAGAAAAAGCCAACTGGAGATCATATATGAGCGTAGAGTTCATCAATGGTCGCCCCGGTACATCACTGCTCTATAAAAACCGT
Source organism: uncultured Marinilabiliaceae bacterium (assembly GCA_905235955.1). GTDB lineage: Bacteria > Bacteroidota > Bacteroidia > Bacteroidales > Marinilabiliaceae > W3P20-009. Next base: position 3,349 of record CAJONN010000117.1, on the reverse strand, counting down.
CGTGTAATTGGTACATACGTGCGCATTGGCTTCAATGCCGATGGCAACTGGCGCCTCAACAAACTGCGCTCTGACTTCGTTCCGAGTCTCAAAATACAGGTAGAAGACGACATCACTGCCAGCATAACAGTGCCAGCCAATGAGATAAAACATCGCAACCCCAAATTCAACAATCCGAGCGTAAAAATTGTTGACAACTGCGAACGCCGACTCTTCCAACGCCCCGACGAAGCCATCAACCGTGGCTACGACAAAGAGGCTGAGGCTGACATGTGCAAGCCCGGCACCTTCATCACCAACTACGAGCCAATGACCAAAGACGATGCGCGAGCTCTGATGGAAGATGCTATCAACTTCGACCTCTACACACAACCTGTAAAAGACCTTGTAAAAGGCTTCATTGATAGCGACGACGAATACTTCATCGTACCTTCGCACACTCGCATCGTGAAGGGCGCACGTTCTAAAAACCCACGCTACTTGCAGTTCAACAAAAACTCAGTAGAAAACATCGACACATATTTGGCCGAAGTAGGTATGCGCCTACACCGCAAAATACAACCTTCTGACCCAGTAATAAACGTAGTCAACGCTGTAATGCCCGGCCGACGCAACAACCCAGCCGACAAAAAAGCTGGCATCCGTCCGCTGAGCGTCTACAACCCTATCCACTACCAAGAATTGCCCGAGTTGTTTATGGACTTCACTTGCTCACTCACTGGCAAATCACCATCAACAACAGGCGCAGGTAGCGAAGGCGCACTCACCAAAGGTCCGTTCAATATGCTATCGCCTACAACCGATATGAACAACGCACTACTTTGCTTCATACTCACTGGTTATCAGGGCTTTACATCAGCAGCCGGACACATCGGTCAGAAACGTTTCGACCATGACATATCGATACTCATACCTGAAATATGGGCTCGCATGGTGCCAGAAGACCGCGATGCTAAGCTCCTCATCAAGCACAAATGCCTCGAAAAACTTGAAGACTTTGAGTATAACGGACAAAAAGTACTTGCCAGCCGCCTTGGCTACCGCATAACTGAGAATTTTGCATTCCGCTGTATGAACCGCCTCTTCGACGAACCTTTGGCAGTGTTTGACGAAGAGATGCTACGCCCCGAATTGCAAAGCATGGACGACTTTGTTGATGGCATAAACAACATTGTTGAAGCTCAGCGCAAAGTGGCACTCCGCTACTTTGAAGAGGGCTGCGTAGATGCTGCCATACCACCATTCAAAGCACTGCTCTACATTATGGCATACGGCGAATATGAAGGCAAAACCATTGACGACCCAGAGATTCGCAAACTCTTCGACCGCGACTATGTAATCAATAGCGATTGGTACAAAGAACGCCTGATTCGCAAGCAACAAATCGACATAGAGCAAGCAGAAAAACAACTTGCCTACATCGAAGACTTCAAGAGCCGCCCTGAGAATCAGTACTATCTCAACGACTTGCGCATCGACTACAAGATAGCTAAGCTCAAAGAACGCATAGCATATTTCAAAACCGATGAGTACGTCAACCGACTTGTTGGTACTATTGGTGCCGACCCAATCTACAAAGGATAAATAAATATCCCATACATTCAAAAAACCCCGTCAATTTAGAGTTGGCGGGGTTTTTAGTTGTACAAATAATACAAAACACAATATCGAAAAAATAAACAGGCAGACCATGTGTCTGCCCGTTTAAATGAAATACAGCATTGCTAAAAAAGCAATTTATTACTGTCCGCTAAACCTCAAGAGACATTCGTAGAGCGTTGATTACACGCAACTTATGTGTTTTTATCCGTCGGTAAGCCCCCCTTCTGATTTGGAGGGTGGCCTGAATTTTGGGGATTCCGCCCAACGCGCTTGGCGTATTAAACAAAGTGCTGCAAAACCGCCAACAAAATTGGCAGGACGGCAAGACGTGGACTCGCCCCGCTGAGTGGGACGACGCAAAAAAAGCTTATGAACTCGGCGTTAAAAACCAAACTCAACTATCTGGACAACCGTTTAATTACGAATTTTGTCCGCAAGACGACTACTACCTCAAATCGCACCTTTTTGGCGACATCTTTGCGGGCGACATTCTTTCTAACAGCGATCGCGAAATAGTTACCGTGGCGGCATTGAGCGGACTCAAAGGCGTGGCTCCACAACTCGCTGCACACAAACGTGGCGCAGTAAATATGGGTAACAGTCAGAGACTTGTAGACGAACTTTGTGGTTGGCTCGATGCCGAGGGCTACACTCTCAAAAGCGATTTTCAAAAAGGCAATCCCAACTCTAACTATGCGCAATATTTTATTGGCAATAGTTACCTCAATCCGCTCAGTCCCAAAAACTTGACGGATGGCGAAAAGACGGTTTTGCCATTTTCCAACGTAACCTTCGAACCCAGCTGCCGCAACAATTGGCACATCCACCACGGCGCGCATCAGATTTTGATATGCGTATCTGGCAAGGGCTGGTATCAGGAATGGGGCAAGCCCGCAATCGCGCTCAATCCCGGCGACGTAATCGACATTCCCGAAGGTGTAAAGCATTGGCACGGTGCACAGAAAGACAGTTGGTTTCAGCACATTGTAACGCACGTAGCCACCGGCGGCACCGAGAGCAACGAATGGCTCGAAGCCGTGAGCGACGAAGAGTATGCGAAAATTGGAAATTAAAAATTAACATACCCCTACGATAGTTTGACGGTAGGCAATCCGTGCAAGGAGATTAGAAAACTGCAATAAAAAAGGAATAAATTAAGCCTATTATCATACTTGATAAAAATGATATTTGTATTTAACTTCTGAGTTATGTAATAACGGCATAATTTTTGCTTTTCCATATACGCTAAATAATAATTGCTTATGAGAAAATTTTTCACACTGATATTCGCATTGTTGAATGTAACATTTTCGTTTGCACAAGAACATCTTACGTTTAAGGGTGTGCCAATTGATGGTACATTGAGTTCTTATGTTTCTAAAATGAAAGCCAAAGGGTTCACTTCGTATGGTTCTTCTGACGGTGTTGCTATATTGAAAGGTGATTTCGCTGCACACAAGAGTTGCACTATTACCGTTGCAACTATGCAAAATAGAGATTTGGTAAGTAGAATCGATGTTATGTTTCCTGAGCAATCGCAATGGCAATATCTTTACGGAGACTATTCAGAGCTAAAAAATTTGCTGACAATTAAGTACGGAGAACCAACCGAGTGTGTGGAAGAGTTTCAAGGATATTCTATTACCGATGATATGAAAATGCTTAGTGTGAAGACAGATAAATGTAAATATGCATCTGTTTTTACAACAAACAATGGTTCTATCGAACTCTCAATAGCACACGGTGA
>CAJONN010000116.1 GCA_905235955.1 uncultured Marinilabiliaceae bacterium | reverse complement strand
AGCGACGAGTTCTTTTTGTTACTTTTTATCTCGCTTCGCTCAATCATCTTTGAGTCTTGCGGAAAGAAAAAGTAAAAGACTAATGAAAAAGCCGTGTTTGGAAATTTATTTGTAGTACATTTTCTACTTGCGAAACTTAAGTTATCAAAATATTGCAAATGTTTTTTGTAATAAAATTGCACCTAAATAACGTCTTATAAATAGGCCAAATCGGAAATTTGTTTATCTTTGCCATTATGCAAAAATTCAGTTATCAATTAGATGAAAACCAATATTTTCACATCTGACAAAATACTAACACTTATTGCAATTCTGACATTATTTTTAACATTTTCGTCAGTAGAAATATTTGCACAAAAAACACTCAGTACAATAGTGATAGATGCTGGTCATGGAGGCAAAGATTCTGGCGCACTTGGGCGTAAGTCAAAAGAGAAAGATATTGTGTTGAGTGTAGCTAAACAATTAGGGCAAATGATAACAGATAGTTTCCCTGAAATCAACACAATATACACTCGCGAAACCGACGTATTTATCCCCCTCAAAGAACGTGCTACCATTGCCAACAAAGCCAAAGCCGACCTCTTTATCTCTATTCATGCCAACTCATCGAAAAAAAAAGATGTGAAAGGTGCTGAAACATACGTGCTTGGTTTGCATCGTTCAAAAGACAACTTAGAGGTGGCACAAAAGGAAAACTCTGTTATTGTGCTTGAAGACGACTACACAAACACATATCAGGGGTTCGACCCATCGCAACCCGAATCATACATCATATTTGAACTAATGGCCAACACTCACCTCGAGCAGAGCATACAGATGGCCTCGCAAGTGCAAGATGCCTTTGTAAAATCAGACCGTGGCGATAGGGGAGTGAAGCAAGCAGGTTTCCTCGTATTACGCGAAACATCGATGCCAAGCATACTGATAGAGTTGGGCTTTATTAGCAATACTGATGAAGAAAAATATATGAATAGCCCCAAAGGCAAAGATGAATTGGTAAACTCAATTTTCAGAGCATTCAAAACATACAAAATAATGTTCGACGATGCCAACAAAGTAAAGGCGCAGAAAAAAGAACCTGAAAAAACAAAAGAAGCACCACAACCATCCAAAGAGGAACCAGTGCAAGGCATTGTGTACAAAGTACAAATAGCCAACACATCGAAGCCTCTTGAACAACTGCCAACCCAATATGGCACAGTAGACGTAATAGAAGAAAATGGCACATATAAATATATGGTGGGTGGCATTACAAAAAAATATTCTGAAATATCAACATTGCAGAAAAAAGTAAAAGTCGAATACCCCGATTGTTTTATTGTAGCATTTGAAAATGGCAAAAAAGTTACAGTAAAATATGCCAAAAAACATGAAAATGATTGATATTTGAAAATACAATATCCCAATGATAGTAAATAGAAATCTGAAAATAGGATTATTTGCAATAGTTGCATTTGTAATATTATTCATGGGTATCAACTACCTGAAAGGTCAAGACTTGCTTTTCAGAGGCAAAAAATATTACAGCTTCTATCCAAGTGTCAATGGGCTTACCGATGCCAGCCCTGTGTACTATATGGGCTACAAAGTTGGTACAGTGCGCAGCATCGACATCTGTCCTCAAGCACCTGCCGAACAACGTTTTCGCATCACCATCACACTCGACAAATCGCTCGACATACCCAAAGATACGCGTGCCGACATCTACTCAACCGACCTACTTGGTGGCATGGGCATCGACCTTGTGTGGGGTAGTAGCGCAGAATTGGCCGAAAATGGTGACACACTTGCATCTGACATCAGAGTCAGCCTGACAGACCAATTGGCACCACTCAAAGACAAAGCCGAAGTAATAGCCAACAGCGTCGACACAGCACTGAACAACGTCAATACACTTTTGGGCGGAGAAAATGGCGAAAATATAGCATCGGCCATTGAAGCACTCAACAAAACACTTGAAAATTTTGAACACATATCAGGCAATGTTAGCAAACTAACAACAGGCAATGGCGCTCTGACACAAAGCATCAACGGACTCGATAGTCTCATGACGGCATTAAGTTCGCAAAGCAACAATATATCGCTTATGCTGAATAACTTAGCCAAATTTTCAGAACAGCTATCGGGCGCCAACGTTGATACATTAGTAGGCACACTCAACACAACAATAGCTTCGATAGGTAATGTTGTAGCCAATATTGACAGCGCCAACGGTTCGATAGGCAAACTACTCAACGATACCAAACTCTACGACAAATTGGCCGAGTCGTCAGAAAACCTCAATAGGCTTTTGGTCGATGTGCGCCTCAATCCATCGCGCTACGTGAAAATATCAGCCATCAACTTTGGCAAAAACACATATTTCTCTGACGCAGGCAATGGCTTGGCAATGATCGGACTCGTATATAGCGTTAGCTTAGCAGTATCGCAAGTACCCCTCGACTTCCCCACCGAAATAAATGGCGAAAAAGTAATAGAGTATCACAAAGACAAAAAGACCTACGAATATCTGCTTGGTCAGTTTAGAGAAAAAGCCGATGCACAGCAAGCTCTTGATGCCTTGAAAGCAACATATCGTAGTGCACAGATAAAAGCCTTCGACAGTGGCAAAGAGGTGACTATTAGATAAAATTTCTTTGGAGATAGAAACTCTATTACAAAAAATTACAAAATCAACATAAAAGCTACTTTTTTTTACAATATCTTTTGCAGAACTTTGCAAAGTTTATCATACCAACATTTACAATGGCCGATTGTGACAAAATATGGCAACAATGCCTCGACATAATAGAACAGAGTGTAAGCGCAGCAAACTACAAAGCGTGGTTTGCTCCTATAACGCCCATATTGTTTGAAAACGACACACTTACATTGCGTGTGCCTACACGTGCCTTCATTGACAACTTAGAAGGTCCGTTTTTCGACCAACTATGCCATGCTTTGCACACTGTGATAGGCACCAACGCCATGTTGCAGTATCAGCACCCTGACATCGACACGTCAAACCGTTCAGTGCCTGACACCGTAACAGAACAAGGTCGCAAACAAAGCCAACCAATGAGCGGTGGTTGGGCTCCACTCAACAAGATGGACAACCCATTCACCATCTTAGGGCATCGCAATCTCAACATCGACCCACAGCTCAATGGCGACTTCACATTCGACTCATATATACTTGGTGAAGGTAATAAATTTGCCATCAGCGTAGCCAGAGTTGTTGCCGACAAACCCGGCGAAAATGCCTTCAATCCGCTCTTCGTATTTGGCAATAGTGGCGTTGGAAAAACACATCTGATACAAGCTATTGGTGCCGAAGTGAAGAAAAAAGCCCCAACACGCAACGTTATCTACCTCTCAGCCAATAGATTTATGCACCAATATATGGAGGCAGGGCGCAACAACTCCATCAACGGCTTTATGAACTTCTATCAAATGATAGATGTGCTTATCATCGACGATATACAAGAGATAGCAGGCAAACAAGGTACAGAAAATGTCTTCTTCCAGATATTCAATCATTTGCAGCAAAACAAAAAGCAAATAGTATTGGCTGCCGACAAAAGTCCGGCTGAAATAGAAGGCATGGAAGACAGACTATTATCGCGCTTCAAATCAGGTGTTATTGTAGAGGTGAAAATGCCCGACTATGACACACGTGTGAAGATAATAAAGAGCAAAGTAACCAAAGACAACATCAAAATGTCTGACGAAATAATCAGCTACATAGCCACCAACGTTACAGGCAGTGTGCGCGAATTGGAAGGCTCGCTCTACTCAATGTTGGCTTTTGCTACGCTCACTCACGAAGATATAACAATGGATGTAGCTCGACAAGCTGTTGGCAATTTGGTTAAAATAGAAAGCAGAGAAGTCAACGTCGACAATATCATCAGAGTAGTTTGTTCGCACTACAACATCGACCCCGTATCGTTGCAAAAAAACACTCGCAAACACGAGATAGTTATGGCGCGCCAATTGGCTATGTACCTATGCAAAGAGATGACACAAACAAGTCTCTCAACCATCGGACTCCGACTTGGCAACCGCAACCACTCTACAGTGCTCTACTCGTGCAAAGCTGTAAAAGACCTAATGGAAACCGACAAAGATTTTGCAGCACAAGTAAAACAAATAGAGGCAAATATAAGAGGATAACATAACCTAAAAACACATCAAAGAAAAGAGAGACATGTTAGATTCAAAGGATTTAGAACAACTCAAGCAACGAGGAATAGTTCCAGAACAAGTAGAACGCCAACTTGCACAGTTCAAAAGCGGCTTCCCATTTGCCGACATACAGCGCCCAGCAACCATTGGCGATGGCATATTGAAAGCCAACGAAGCTGATAATCAGAAATATGCTAACCTTTATGATGCTGAAATAAAAGCTGGCAAAAAGGTAATAAAATTCATACCAGCATCAGGTGCCGCTACCAGAATGTTCAAAAGTATGTTTGAGTTTAAAAACTCTGATAATCAGAAACAAACCGAACTTGCTACACAAAAACCATACGATAAATTTTTTGCTGAATTTGACAAATTTGCTTTTGCACCAGACATAAAGGCTCTCAATCCGCAAAACAAAGCCGATATTATTGAGCTTATGCTCGATGATAAAGGATTGGGCTATGGTCAAAAACCCAAAGGCGTGCTCAAATTCCACTCATACAATACCGAAGCTCGCACAGCCGCTGAAGAGCATATTGTTGAAGGACTCAACTATGCCAACTCTGATGGCATAATCAATTTGCATTTTACTGTAAGTCCACAACACATAGATCTTTTCAAAGCAGCCGTAGTACCAACCCAAAAACGCATCGAAGCAAGTGGTATAAAGGTTAATATAAGCTACTCGTTTCAGAAGCAATCAACTGATACACTTGCAGCTACGCTTGACAATGAGCCATTCAGAGATGCTGATGGTCGACTCGTATTCCGTCCGGGCGGTCATGGCGCTCTGATTGAAAATCTCAACGACCTCGATGCCGATATGGTCTTCATCAAAAACATCGACAATGTAGCGCAAGAACATCTTTTGCCAACAACAACACTCTACAAAAAAGTGATAGCTGGCTATGCAATTGAGAAAAAACACATTGTAGACAATATACTTGCAAAACTTGATAAAGCCGACTATTCTGCTATAAATGAAGCTATTAGCTTTATGAATAGCAATATGCAAGTAAACTATCCGGATAGTTTTGATACACTTGGTAACGAACAAAAAGCTGCTTTCATACAGCAAACACTTGACCGACCACTACGTGTGTGTGGTATGGTGAAAAACGAAGGCGAGCCCGGTGGCGGACCATTTTGGGTAAAGGGCACTGACGGACAAGTAACATTGCAAGTGGTTGAAAGTGCACAAATTGACACCGCTAACCCTCAGAAAGCCGAAATACTGAAAAAAAGTACACACTTCAACCCAGTCGACCTCTTCTGTTGTATCACCAACCGTAATGGCAAAAAGTACAACCTGACAAACTTTGTTGACCACAACGCAGGCTTCATCTCATACAAAAGCTTAGGAGGTAAAGACCTGAAAGCTATGGAGTTGCCGGGTTTGTGGAATGGTGCAATGGCCAACTGGCTCACATTCTTTGTTGAAGTGCCAGTCGAAACATTCAACCCAGTAAAAACTGTTGTTGATTTGCTTCGTCCGCAACATCAGCCAAAATTGTAAATTATAAATTCCTTAAGTTTCGTAAGTAAGTAGCCTCGAAGTGGCGAAAGGAATACAACAAAAAAATGTCTTCCAACAACTAGCACGGAACCCGATTTTCACCTCGCGGTTGTCGCCTTTGGCACGGAGCGTAAAGAAAATTATCGTAGCGAAGCGCCCGAAACGATTTTCTGTTTGAG
>CAJONN010000115.1 GCA_905235955.1 uncultured Marinilabiliaceae bacterium | reverse complement strand
ATCGTTTTTAACGCTTCGCTACGATAATTTTCTTAACGCTTCGTGCCAAAGGCGACAACCGCGAGGTGAAAATCGGGTTTCGTGCTTATTGTTGGAAGGAAATTTTTTGTTGTATTCCTTTCGCCACTTCGGGGCTACTTTACTTGCGAAACTTAAGCAAACAATTTCCCAAACATGGCTTTTTCATTAGTCTTTTCGCTTCGCTACACCACTGCCTATGGTCTGTCGAGCCTTCAGGGGTTATTTTCTGTATGTTCTTACTTGCGAAAGTTGAGTTAAATGGAAGAACCGTAGTGAACTTATAACTTAAAATTTTTGGTGTTTTAGATTTAATGCGTTTATTTTGTACCAAGTTGAAACTCAAAGATAATAAAATGATAATCAGAAAGACACTGGCAATAATAGGTCTGTTGTGCCCCATATTTTCCTTTGCCCAAGAAAAACAGCAACCCATTGATGTGCGTGGCGATATGTATTTCGAAGCTGAATGCTATACCAAAGCACTCAACGAATATATGAAAGCTTATACCAAACGCCCTGACGACAATAGATTGATACGCAGAATAGCTGAAACCATATTGAAAGATGAGGTAGTAAGAAGTGCAGCCATCCCATATTTGGAGCGATATATGAAAGCAGAGGCAAACCTTGATGCTGAAGTATATTTTTTGGCAGCAAGAGCATATTATCATGCCTATCAGTTTGATAAAGCTGAAGAATATTTGGCCAAATATACCCAGCAACCTGATGCCAACCAAGGTAATGCTGAGCATTTGGCATCGTGCATACAAGTGGCTCGTGTAATGCGCAAAGACACACTCAAATGTGCAATGATAAACATGGGTGAAAACATCAATACGCCATTTGCTGAAATCAACCCATTCATCATGAATCATAGCTCAACGCTTGTATATTCGTCAGACGACAAATACAACTCAATGATGAATATGAACTACTTCAACATCAAAGTGAGCGAGAGTCGCGGACTTGAATGGAGCAAAGGCAAACCCGTTACCGGCATGGTAAACACACTCTACGACGAATATGTTGTAGGCTTATCGGGCGATGGTATCATATTTAACTCGAACCGCGATGGCGAATTTGCGATATATGAGAGCTCGCACTACAGTGGCAATGGGCGTATGAGCGATGGCGAACGCTTTGACTCACCAATAGATCAGGTAGGACACGAAGTAGGCGGCACACGCAGTTTGTTGGGCGACACAATAATATTTTCAGGTACATGCGAAAATGGCAAACTCGACCTTTTCTACTCCATAAGGCTCAACGACGCTTGGCAGGAACCTCGCCCATTGCCCGGCAAGGTAAACACAGTAGACTACGACGAAAATTATCCCAATTTGTCAGCCAACGGCAAACGCCTCTACTTCTCGTCTGACCGACCGGGAACAATGGGTGGCTTTGACCTATATTACTCTGATTTGGACGAAAAAAGTGGCGAATGGGGCGAACCCGTTCACCTCAAATATCCGCTCAACGATACCTACGACAACCTTACCATATCATTTACGCCTGACAACAGATACGCCTACATATCGGCAATAAAAGATGGCGGATTTGGTGGGCGCGACATATACTGCGTAGTGTTTGACGATATATTGCCACATATTGCTCTGATAAAATGTTCGGTAACGGTAAAGGCTAAGCCCAAACCAGTGCCACTTGGCACGCAACCACTCATAGAGGTGACCAATGAAAATGGCGAAGTGGTGGCTGCACTCAAAATGAAAATGTCGAACTCTACATTCATCCTCGCACTCGACCCGGGTGAATATACACTCAAAATAGAGACAGGTAGCACTAAACCCTATTCAGAGAAAATAACAATAGCTGAAAAATATTACAATTCGCAAATACCTATTGATAAAGTTATTGTACTCGACCCTCAGTAAAAGAGCAGACCTTTTCTCATTTTTTTTGAAAAAACAATGAAACTCAACTTAAAACGTCCGATAGTATTTTTTGATCTGGAAACAACAGGAGTAAATCCAACAAAAGATCGCATAGTAGAAATATCGCTCTTGAAAGTATTCCCAGACGAACACGAAGAGATATACACATATCGCATCAACCCAGAGATGCACATACCAGAGCAAAGCACCACATTTCATGGCATACACGATGCCGATGTAGCAGGCAAGCCAACCTTTAGCGACATTGCTCCGAAGCTTGCCAGCATATTGGAAGGTTCAAACAAACTAGATATACCACTGCTTGCCGAAGAATTTTTGCGTGCCAAAGTTGATATAGACTTTCGTAAACACAAATTCATCGACGTGCAGAATATATTTCACAAAAAAGAACAACGCACACTCATTGCAGCCTACAAATTCTATTGCGACAAAGACCTTGAAGGCGCACATGGCGCAGAAGCCGACATACGCGCTACGTATGAAGTGCTCAAAGCTCAACTCGACCGCTATCCTGACTTGCAAAACGATGTTGACTTCTTGTCAGAATATACCACAATGAAAAAAACAGCCGACTACGCAGGACGCATAGGATACAACGAAAAAGGACAAGAGATATTCACCTTTGGCAAGCACAACGGCAAACTTGTATTTGATGTATTTAAGCAAGACTTGGGTTACTACGATTGGATGATGAAGGGCGACTTCCCAGCCGATACAAAGAAAGTGCTCACTCAAATCAGACTGCGTTACTACGATAAGGGACTCTTGCTATGAAAATAATATGTGTTGGAATGAACTACGCTGAGCACATCAGCGAGCTACATGGTGTTGACAAAGCCAAACCTGAGCAACCCGTCATCTTTATGAAGCCTGACTCATCGTTGCTACGTGTTAATACTCCGTTTTATATACCTGATTTTGCTTCAGAATTTCACTACGAAACTGAAATTGTAGTAAAAATAAACCGCCTCGGACGAGCAATAAACCGCAAATTCGCACACCGATATTATGCTGAAATAGGCATAGGCATTGACTTTACGGCTCGAGACTTGCAACGCAAACTGATGGCACAAGGGTTGCCGTGGGAAATATCCAAAGGCTTTGATCAAGCTGCTGCAATATCAGAATTTGTACCACTCAATGAATTGGGTGGCAACATAGACAACATATCCTTTCACTTAGATGTGAATGGAGAAACAAAGCAAGTGGGCAACACCGCCAATATGATTTTTAGTGTAGACGAGATAATAGCATACGTATCTCAATTCTTCACACTCAAAATGGGCGACCTAATATACACAGGCACACCAGTTGGCGTAGGACCTGTGCACGAAGGCGACCGCTTGCAAGCTTACATTGCCGACCGCCAAATGATGGATTTTTTGGTGAAATAAAAGAGTGTAAAAACGATTTTTATACCATTTTTCACGGCTCTTTTATTTAAAAACTTTTCTTATTTAGCTACGCCGAACTTCGTTGGGCTACGCTCAATCATCTTTTGCTTTTTTTTCATAAGACTCAACGATGATTGAGCGAAGCGAAAGAAAAAGTAAAAGACTAATGAAAAAGCCGTGTTTGGAAATTATATTTCTACTTGCGAAACTTGAAAATGTAATATTTTTACAGTAAATGAAAATTAATTACCTTTGTGCATATTTTTTAGAAAATCATAAATAAAATAGTGCAACAGATATGAAAATACTCTTCAGCCTTGCCGCTATGTTGCTAACTCTCAACTCTGTAGCTCAAAATATAGGCGGCATATCGGCTCAAACACTTGCCGAACTACGCAAGGCAAACACTCAAACTCCAACCGACCGCGCCTTGCGCAATGCATTGGCAAACAACAGCATCAACAGCCTTGCTCTCACAGCCAACAATCAGGCCAATTCTGACACTCATTTTAGCAATGAAGTGAAGTCGAGTGGCATTACAAACCAAGAACACTCAGGACGTTGCTGGCTCTTTACAGGTCTTAATGTGATGCGCGCCAAAGCTATTGCAAAATACAACTTAGGCTCGTTTCAGTTTTCGCAAAGCTATTGCTTCTTCTACGACCAACTCGAAAAATCGAACCTCTTTTTGCAATCTATCATTGACAATGCTGCTAAACCTGCCGATGACAAAACAGTAGAGTGGCTCTTCAAAAATCCGCTATCTGATGGTGGGCAATTTACAGGTATACAGGATATTATATCAAAATATGGTTTGGTGCCAGCCGAGGTGATGACTGAAAGCTTCAGTGCCAACAATACCTCGAAAATGAGCAACATATTGCAAACAAAACTGCGTGAGTGGGGACTCGAATTGCGCCAAGCATACGCCAAAGGCGAGAAAAAGCCCAAACTCGAACAACGCAAAGCAGAAATGCTCAAAACTGTATATCACATCTTAGCCATCTGCCTTGGCGAACCACCAACACAATTTACGTGGACTCGCACCAATGCTAAAGGCGAACCACAAGAAACTAAGCAATATACACCTATTGAATTCTACAACGAAATGGTGGGTGCCGACCTTCAGAATAGCTACATCATGCTCATGAACGACCCCACACGCGAATATTATAAACTCTACACCATCGATCTTGACCGCCACACATACGACGGCTCAAATTGGACATACGTCAACCTGCCCATCGACGACATAAAGCAAATGGCAATAGCCTCAATAAAAGATAGCACAATGATGTACTTCTCGTGCGATGTGGGCAAATGCTACAACGCCAAAAGTGGCATACTCTCAACTGACAACTATGACTACGAATCGCTCTTTGGTATCAGCTTTGGCATGGACAAGGCAGCTCGCATCAGCACATTTGAGTCGGCTTCGAGCCACGCTATGACACTGATGGCTGTTGACCTTGACAGCAACGGCAAACCTCTGAAATGGAAAGTTGAAAACTCGTGGGGTGCCAACTCAGGATACAAAGGACACCTAATAATGACTGACAAATGGTTTGACGAATATATGTTTCGCCTCGTTGTCGACAAAAAATATGCAACGCAAAAAGTGCTCGATATTCTGACCCAAAAGCCAATAAAACTGCCAGCTTGGGACCCACTTTTTGCTCCTGAAATGTAAAAAAATACCGAAAAATAAATAGAACTCTTGATAAATAATCTTATAAAAAATATGAATATAAAATCACTATTTAGTGGCCTCCTGACTATGCTACCCCTTGCAGTTAGTGCCCAACAACCTGCACCGCTGCCACTCGACCCCGACGTGCGCTACGGACAACTCGAAAACGGACTGACCTACTACGTAAGGCACAACGAAGAGCCTCGCGAAAGAGCCAACTTCTACATAGCACAAAAGGTAGGTTCAGTACAAGAAGAAGAAAATCAGCGCGGACTTGCTCACTTCCTTGAGCACATGTGCTTCAACGGCACAACACACTTTGCTGGTAACCGCATTGTAGGCTACTGCGAGTCGATAGGCGTAAAATTTGGTCAGAACCTCAACGCCTACACCTCTACTGACGAAACAGTATACAACATCAACGATGTGCCTACCAACATCAGTTCCAACATAGACTCGTGCTTGCTCATCTTGCGCGACTGGAGCGATGGACTATTGCTCGAACCAGCTGAAATAGACAAAGAACGTGGCGTTATTCATGAAGAGTGGCGTATGCGTACATCAGGTTTTATGCGCATACTCAACCGTAACCTCGAAACACTCTATCCTGACTCAAGATATGGCAAGCGCATGCCAATAGGCCTAATGAGCATTGTTGACAACTTCAAGCCTGAAGAGTTGCGTGCATATTATGAGAAGTGGTATCGACCTGATTTGCAGGCTGTTATTGTAGTGGGTGATATTGATGCTGCTGACGTAGAACAACGCATCATCAAAACATTCTCTGACATACAAATGCCACAAAATCCGGCACAATATGAAACCTATCCAGTGCCAGACAACAACGAACCAATTTACGTTGTTGACAAAGACCCCGAAATGCGTGCAACGCAAATAATGATTTCGTTTAAGCAAGACGCAATGTCGAGAGAAGAAAAATCTACCGTACTCAAAGTGCTTAGAGACTTCAGCACGGAGATACTTTCAGAGGCATTCAACACACGCCTCAACGAACTTGCTCGCAATGCCGACTGCCCTTATACATACGCTAGCCTCAACTATGGCAACTACCTTTTGTCTAAAACCAAAGATGAGTTAGGTCTTGTTATTATACCAAAACCCGGCAAAGACCTTGAGTCAATTGAAGTAGTGATGACCGAACTTGAGCGTGCTCGCCAATTTGGTATTACCGATTCAGAACTCTATCGTGCTCGCCAAAGCGTAATGAGCAATGCCGAAAAACAATATGAAAATCGCGACAAGCAGAAAAACTCATTCTTTGTGCACAACTATGTGCGTCATTTCCTTGAAGGCGATGCATTCCCCGGCATCGAGCTCGAATACCAAATATATCAGTCGCTCGACAAGAGCTTACCTTCTGATGTATACAACAAAATCATAGCAGAAGCTTCAGCATCAGTTGATACCAACTTCGTCTTCCTTGGTCTTTATCCAGAAAAAGATGACATCAAGTTGCCAACCATAGAGCAAGTAAAACAAGCCATAGCCAACGCACGCAATGCAAAAGTTACGGCATACGTAGACAATGTAAAAGACGAACCACTCATTGCCAAATTGCCTAAAAAAGGTAAAATAAAGAGCGAAAAAGCTTCATACGACGGCTACACATTGCTCACCCTCTCAAATGGCATAAAGCTCTATTACAAGCAAACCGACTTTGAAAACACTGAGATATTGATGAACGCAATAAGTATGGGTGGTAATGCACGCATTGCTCCTGCCGACATCAAGAACTCTAAGCTCTTTTCTGACATTGCTGGCTCAACAGGTTTAGGCACATTTAGTGGCATTGAACTTGAAAAAACATTGGCAGGCAAGCAAGTGTCGTTGCGCTACAACTTAGGCAGTACGTCTGAAACTATTTCTGGTCGCTCTACGCCAAAAGACTTGCGCACACTCTTTGAAATGGTTCACCTCGCCTTCACCACCATCAGCAACGACGTTGATGGTTACAATAGCGTTATCAACAACTATCGCACCTCGCTCGACAATGCTGATAAAAATCCGCTCAATGCTTTCATTGACACGGTCAACGCTACCATTCACAATCATCACCCACTTGTGAAGCGCCTCAAAAAAGCTGACCTCGATGAGATTAGCTACGACACATACAAACGTTTGTATACTGACCGCATACTGAACCCAACCGACTTCGATTTCTACTTTGTTGGTGCCCTTTCGCCTGACTCTATTAAGCTCTTTGCCGAGCAATATATTGCTACTTTGCCAAAGGGTAAAAAACGCGAAGCATACAAAAAGTCAGACCTGACATACGCTAAAGGTGTGATAGAAAACAAGTTTATACGCCAAATGGAAACACCACAAGCCTACGCTTTGCAGGTTTGGAGTGGCGACATTACATATAGCGTCAAAAACGATGTGATAGTCAACTTCCTTGCAAGTATTCTTGATATGCGCTACACTCACACCATACGCGAAGAGGCTGGCATATCATACACGGTATCAGTGTCGGGCAATGTAACAGCAAACAACGACGACAAATATATCATACAAATTGTGTCGCCTTTCCGTCCGGCACAGTCAGACTCACTCTTGCTCCTCATACGCGAATCGATTGACGATATAGCTAAGAATGGCGTTACTGCTGAAGAGATTGAAAATGTAAGAAAATTTGAGTTGAAAGACTATGCCGACAGTCAGCGCAAAAACAACTATTGGTTGTCGACCATCGTAGCTAAGACATTTGTTGGCATCGATGTGCGCACTGGCTATGAAGATGCAGTGAAGAGTGTAACGTCAGACGACATCAAGAATTTTGTAAACAATGTGATGTTGCGTGACAACAACTGCGCTACAATTATAATGTTGCCAGAAGATTTCCAAGAGGGAAATAACTGATATTTTTGCAATAAATTATTGATAATAAGAGAAATGTGTGAGTTTTTATAGCTCTGCATTTCTCTTTTTTTTGTAGAAATGCGAAGGTGTGAACTTATTATTTTGTGTAAAATATATGCAAATAATGAAAAAATGTTCTATTTTATGCACTATTAGCTTTAACTTTGCACCTGAAAGGCTTATCAGAGTGTAAAATTGATTTTTCTGATGGATATTA
>CAJONN010000114.1 GCA_905235955.1 uncultured Marinilabiliaceae bacterium | reverse complement strand
CAAGAGTTTGTCTATGGCGACAAAATAGGCGGCACATATTCGTTTGGTGCATTCGTAAACTTCTGATAATGTTGATATTTTCGTTGATAAAAATAGGCAACTTATAGTCCGTTGGGCGCGTTGATTGAATTATTTCAGACCTTTGATGAAAAACTTTTTGGCATATCATAGCTCTATATATCTTTGCCCTTGTAAGAAATAAGTTTCATAACTAATAGATAAGTTTTTCATAATAATTTAGAGGTTTGATCCAAAACCGTCGAGATGATAGGTTTGGTTTTTTATAGCCAACGGGCTATAGCGTTAGTTGTTAAAGATTTACTCATACACACTCAAGGGCTGCAAGATGTTGTAATCTTGTAGCCCTTGTTGTTTCTGAGATGGCTATGTGAGTTTTACCTTTTCATTCGCCTATAAATAGCAGCAGCTATTGCCCCCGATATATTGTGCCAAACACTAAAAAAAGCCCCGGGTATGGCGGCAAGTGGCATAGCTGCAAAGTGTGTAGCGGCAAGCGAACATGCTAAACCTGAATTTTGCATTCCAACTTCTATGCTTATTGCTACACGTTTGCTCAAAGGTAGTTTTAGTATTGTACCAATAAAATATCCGAGCAACAAACCAAAAATATTGTGTAGCATCACCACTATCACTATTATCAGTCCGCTTGTAAGCAAATTGCTAACGTTGCCAGCCACTATGGTTGCCACTATCAGTGCAATAATGATGGTAGAAAACATGGGCAAATATGCCACTATATGTTCGGTAAGTGTGCCAAAATATCGCTTTACGGCAAAGCCAATAACTATTGGCAATATAACAATTTCGAATATCGATACAAACATACTCACTACATCAACGTCAACCGAGCAACCTGCTATAAGGTAGGTGAGTAATGGGGTGAGTAGTGGTGCCAAAAGTGTTGATATGCCCGTCATGCCAACTGAGAGAGCAAGGTCGCCTTGAGCTATGTAGGCTATGACGTTTGAAGCCGTTCCGCCCGGACAACATCCTACCAATATTACACCTATTGCTACTTCGGTAGGCAAAGCAAAGAGCTTGCTAAGCACAAACGCCATAAGTGGCATAATGGTAAACTGTGCCAAGCAACCAACAACAACGTCGCGCGGATGAGTGAAGACAACTTTGAAGTCGCTCAAGTTGAGTGTCAGTCCCATTCCGAACATTACCAACCCAAGCATTATGTTGATGTAGCTTGTTTTGATATGAGCAAAAAGGCTTGGTACCAAAAAACCTACAATGGCACCAATCAGAACTATCCAAGCTATGTTGTTGGCAATGATGTTGGCAAGGCGTTTCATCTTCTTGTTGCCTCTTCTTTGCGTCTTACTTCGCGCTCTGCTAAGTATTCGTCGAGGTGCTCAATGCGTGATTTGGTTATGGCTATGCGACCAGAGCGCACAAACTGCAATACACATTCTGGTATGCTATTGAGCGCATCAAAAAGTCCGAGTATATCGCTTGTGATGCCTGTTTTTTCTATGGTGGCGTATGTAGAGTTTACCTCAACTATGCGTGCCGAATATTGCCTTACGATGCTGCATATTTGTGCATTTGCAAGCATTGTGGGTGTACTTATTTTGAGTAGGCATGTTTCGTTGATAAATATCTGGTCGTCAGTAAAATAGTTGGCTTTGAGTACATCTATTTTCTTTTCTATTTGCTTGGTTAGCATTATGGCCATCTCTTGTGTGCAGAAGCTTGTGAGTGTGTATTTGTGCACACCGGGAGTGCTGCTGGCGCATACGTTGAGCGACTCGATATTGATTTGTCGGCGAGTGAAGACTGCCGATATTTGCGAAAGCAAACCTGCTATATTTTCTGAATATATCAGAAAGGTATACAACTTGGTGCTATTATCTTGTTCCATTTTGATAGGCTCTTCTTCTGTTTTGTGCGGTTGTGTGGTTTGTGGTTGTGTGGTTTGTGAGAGTATTTTTTCGCATTTACCACATGTAGAGCAGTCGCCACATTGCCCGCCTACTTTTTTATATTCTTGTGCCATTAGCTCAAGAGCATTTCGTCAACATTAGCTCCCGGAGGTGTCATTGGGAATACGTTGTCTTCCTCTTTTATGGCACATTGTAGTAGGAATGGTCCGTCGGTGCTGAGCATTTCGGCTATTGCATCGTTGAGGTCGGCGCGGTCAACTACGGTGCGAGCGGGTATGTTGTAGCCTTTGGCTATGAGCTCGTAGTTGGGGTTGCTCATTGGGGTAAACGAGTAGCGATGGTTGAAAAACATCTCTTGCCATTGGCGTACGTTGCCCAAATAGTTGTTGTTGAGCAATATTATTTTTACTGGTGCGCCATGCTCCATTATGGTTCCGAGTTCCTGTATGGTCATTTGCAATCCGCCATCGCCACAAAACATACACACTGTGCGGTTTGGTGCGCCGTAGGTTGCGCCAATGGCTGCTGGTAAGCCGAAACCCATAGTGCCCATGCCACCTGATGTTACTACTGAGCGTGGTTGGCTAAATTTGAAATATCGGCAGGCAAAGAGTTGGTTTTGTCCTACATCGGTTACCATTATGGCCTGATTGTGAGTAGCTTCAGTTATCTTGTTTACTACTTCGCCCATGAGCAAAGCACCTTCGGTTGGGTGTATGGCATGGCTAATGACTTTGCTATATTCTTTTTCAGCGTAAGGTTTGAAGCTGCTTATCCATGAGTCGTGTTGTGTCTCGTCAATGAGCGCTGCAACTGCTGGCACTGATTCTTTGCAGTTGGCGTGTATGGCAATATCAACTTTGACGTTTTTATTGAATTCAGCAGCATCAATGTCGAAGTGTATTATTTTGGCTTGCTTTGCGTAGGTAGCAAGGTTGCCCGTAACGCGGTCGTCAAATCGCATGCCTATGGCTATGAGCAGGTCGCATTGGTTGGTCATTACGTTCGGACCTAAATTGCCGTGCATACCCAGTATGCCCATGTTGAGCGGATGGTCTGATGGCAATGCACTTAGACCTAAAAATGTTGTTCCGAAGGGTATTTGTGCTTTCTCCAAAAAGGCTTTTACCTCGTTGCAAGCGTTGCCAAGCTCTACTCCTTGTCCGATTAGGGCAAATGGTTTTACGCTGTTGTTTATCATTTGTGCAGCGTGATTTATTGCCTCTTGATTTATTTTTGGATAAGGGTCATAGCTACGTATGAAGTCAATATTGGCAGGTTCGTAGTCTACCATTCCAGTTTGTGCATTTTTGGCAAAGTCGAGCACTACCGGACCGGGGCGACCGTTTTTTGCAATGAAGAAGGCACGGCTTACTGCCCAAGCTACATCTTCGGCTCGACGTATCTGATAGCTCCATTTCGACACAGGTTGTGTTACGCCTACCACATCTACCTCCTGAAAAGCATCGGTGCCAAGCATAGCTACGCCTACTTGTCCGCAAATGACAACTATTGGTGTTGAGTCTATCATAGCGTCGGCTACGCCCGTAATGGTGTTGGTAGCTCCCGGTCCGCTGGTTACTATGGCGCAACCTACCTCCCCACTCACACGTGCATAGCCTTGTGCAGCATGCACTGCGCCTTGTTCGTGGCGCACAAGTACATGATTAAGAGTCTGTTTGTGATCATAGAGTGCATCGTAGGTTGGCATTATAGCTCCGCCCGGATATCCAAAGAGTGTTGTTACGCCTTCGTGCTCAAGCGCTCTCATCAGTGCTTCGGCGCCTGTTATTTTCTCTGCCATCTTCTCTTTTTTGTTTTAATTGAGAATAGCGTTCTGATGTGCTATTCTCAATTTTTTTTAATCTTAATCTATTATTCTTACTGCACCTTTGTCGGCCGAACTAACCATAGCTGCATACGAGCGCAATGCTTTTGATACTATGCGTTGGCGCTTAGGAGCTGTGAATGCAAGCTTGCCACGTTTTAGCTCTTCAGTGCGGCGTGCGGCAAATTCTTCATCGCTCACCTTTACACTTATTGTGCGCTCAGGTATGTTGATGTCGATGATGTCGCCATCTTTTATCAGTCCGATGTTGCCACCAGCAGCTGCTTCGGGCGATACGTGACCAATGCTCAAGCCTGATGTGCCACCGCTAAATCGACCATCGGTGATGAGGGCACACTCTTTGCCAAGGTGCATACTCTTGATGTATGAGGTCGGATAGAGCATCTCTTGCATGCCCGGTCCGCCTTTAGGTCCTTCGTGAGTTATTACTACTACATCGCCACTTTTTATTTGTCCACCCAATATTCCTTCGCAGGCAGCCTCTTGCGAGTCGAATACCTTTGCAGGACCAGTAAAGTGCCAGATGCTTTCATCAACGCCAGCCGTTTTTACTACGCAGCCGTCAATGGCCAAGTTGCCAAAGAGCACAGCCAAGCCACCATCTTTGGTGTAGGCGTGTTCGAGGTCTCTGATGCAACCTTCAGCGCGGTCTTTGTCGAGGTCGTCGTAATAAGTATTTTGTGCGCCCAAGTGTATGCAATATTTCTCGGCTGGTGCACTCTTGTATTTCTTTATTGCTTCGGGCGATACTTTGGGGCTCTCAATGCTATATCGGTCGATGGCTTCTTTGAGTGTGAAGCCGTCAGCGCGTTTGAGTTTGGTGTCGATAAGTCCACCTTTAGCAAGTTGATGTAGTATGGCAATGATGCCACCTGCGCGGTTGACATCTTGTATGTGATATTTTTGTGTGTTTGGTGCTACTTTGCAGATGCAAGGCACTTTGCGCGATAGTGCATCGATGTCGGCCATTTTGAAGTCGACACCAGCTTCGTTGGCTACGGCCAAGAGGTGGAGCACTGTGTTGGTAGAGCCACCCATAGCTATGTCAAGTGTCATAGCGTTGAGGAAGGCTTGGCGAGTAGCTATCGACTTTGGCAATACGCTTTCATCGCCATCGCGATAATATTTATATGTATTGTCAACTATGAGCTTAGCAGCGTCGCAGAAGAGACGATGACGATTTTCGTGTGTAGCTACTATTGTGCCGTTGCCGGGCAATGAGAGTCCGATGGCTTCAGTAAGGCAGTTCATAGAGTTGGCGGTGAACATACCTGAGCAGCTACCGCATGTAGGGCAAGCATGTTTTTCTACTTCGGCAACCTCATCATCGGTGAGGGTTTTGTCGGCCGACTTTATCATAGCATCGATGAGGTCGAGGCGAGCATTGCCCAGCACGCCAGCTTCCATTGGTCCGCCCGATACGAATATGGTAGGTATGTTGAGTCGCATAGCAGCAATGAGCATGCCGGGTGTTATCTTGTCGCAGTTGCTGATGCAAACCATAGCATCGGCTTTGTGCGCATTGACCATATATTCTACGCTGTCGGCAATAATGTCGCGCGAAGGGAGTGAGTAGAGCATGCCGTCATGTCCCATGGCAATGCCGTCGTCAATAGCAATGGTGTTGAATTCGGCGGCAAAGCAACCGCGTTTTTCTATTTCAGACTTCACCACTTGTCCTATTTCGTGCAAATGAGTATGTCCGGGAACGAACTGCGTAAACGAATTGACAATGGCAATGACGGGTTTGCCCATCTGCTCATCTTTCATACCATTGGCTTTCCATAGTGCACGAGCACCAGCCATGCGTCTGCCCTCTACTGTAACAGCGCTGCGCAACTTAATCTTCATCGTATCTTTTAGTTTTTTATGTCAAAATATAAATAAAAAGACCCTTGCTCTGTGTGAGAAGGGTCTTTTGTATATTTTATTTTATAAATTTCAGACATGCCTTTCTCACCTCTTATGGTTGCACCACAAGAACGACGACCAATAGGTGAAGCACGACTATGTTGAAAATGGTTGTCATTTATCCTTATAGATTAGTTTTTTAATATATCAAAGCAAAGGTGATAATTTTTAACAAGGTGTAATAAAAATGCAATTAATGTATAAGAGAACTCAAGTTCCGCAAGTGAAAAATGCACAAAAAATAAGCCTCGAATGGGCGAAAGAAACATACCCACCAAATTGTTTCCAATAATTAGCACGGAACCCGACTTTACCTCGTAGTTGTCGCCTTTGGCACGGAGCGTAAAGAAAATTATCGTAGCGAAGCGTTAAAAACGATTTTCTGTTTGAGCGAAGCGTGTTAAAATCGTTTAGCGTAGCGGAGATGATTTTTAGCGGAGTGGCAACAGCGACGAGTTCTTTTTGTTACTTTTTATTTCGCTACGCTCAATCATCGTTGAGTCTGTCGGCACAGAAAAAGTAAAAT
>CAJONN010000113.1 GCA_905235955.1 uncultured Marinilabiliaceae bacterium | reverse complement strand
AGCAGAATGCAATATTCGAGCATTCCCTTCCTCATTTGCGATTTATTATTATCTACATTCATAATGATTCGCTTTATGATTACGGGAGCAAATATACAATTATATTAGTACCTTGCAATGCAAAGTATTATTATATTTTAATAATATTTTATAATTGATTGTATATCACAATGTTATATAAATGTTAATTTCACAAGACGGATTTTTCATCCAAAAATATCGCACCGATGATACAGAGAATACAGATTTTTGGGTGCGCAAAATCAAAAAAACATATTAAGTTTCGCAAGTGAAACAGCCCCGAAGTGGCGAAAGAGCTAACGTATAGTATAACAATGCTTTCGCCACTTCAGGGCTTATTTTCTGTGCATTCCTACTTGCGAAACTTGAATTATCTATTATATTGCTTCTTACGCCACAGATATACAGCGCCAAAGAGCATAGCCATAACTACTATTGGCACAGCCACTGCCAAACTTTTCCACAGCGTAGTGCCTTCGCCTATCATCTGCTTGCTAAGTAGGCGTATGGCAAATGTTCGATTGCGTAGTGTCATCAGTCCTTCGTCATCGGCCAAGTAGAGCATCGAGTTTACTATAAAATCTTTGTTGCCAAATGTTTGTCGTGTCAGTTCATCGTAGCCAAGCGGTACTATGGTTGGGTTGCTGCCGTCTCTGAAACGCACATCGTTGCGAATAATGTCGCCATCGGCCACTACTATCATTTTTGTTGGCACACTCTCAGTTTGCGTTGTGCTAATATTGCGCAATGTGGCAGGAACTTTTCGGTGAGCAAAAACCGACTTAAACACGCCCTCTTCAAGTATTGCTACGTTGAGATGACTGCGATTGTACTCGCTCTGCACTGGCTTCTCATGTATGTTGGCCAACGATGCAAAAACGGGTGTACGGTCTACTTTGGTATAGCCCGATGTGCGCAGTAGCGGTGTACGCACTACATTCAGCTCTTCACCCACAGTGTCGATGTAGCTTGTAAAGTCGCCCTTCACGAGGCTAACGTTGCGTGTGAGTGGATGCCCTAAGTTGGTCGAAAGCAACGGACTGAAATGCCATGGCATAGGCACAAGTTTTGTTCCTTCGCCCGGCTGCTGCACACTTATTGGCACCATGCCGCAGTTGATGTCTTCTACCACTTCGGGGTTTACTCTGAAGCCATACACAAAGAGCATATCTTCTATGTTGAAGTCGGCATACAAACCTATGGTGTGTGGTGCGTTGCGCAACGTGTCGAGCGTCATGTTTACTGCATCTACCAGCCACATCACTCTGCCGCCATGCATCACATATTGGTCTATCACATATTTTTCGGCTTCCGTAAATTTATCAGCAGGCTTAGCTACAATTATAGCTTTGTAAGCGTTGAGTATGCTTGCATCTGAGCCAATTTGTCCGCGGTCTACGGCAAAATAACGCGACAGAGCATCAGTAGCTTCCACCACATCTATTTCGCTCAGCTCACCATGTCCCTCAATGAAGGCTATGCGCGGTTGCTCAGTTGTAGTAATGCGATGTATGCCGTCAATTATCTTATATTCAAGGTCTTCTATTGATCGGTTGAGGTTTTCATCAGAACTCAACCCGGGTATATTTTCAAGCAAATTGACCCACGTATATTTTTCGCCCGACGATATTTGTATATACGGATATACTATGGTGCGTGTCTTCCGACCATCTTCTTTGGTTTCAAACACTGGCACACCACCCATTCCTATATTTGTTAGTTGCTCCGTAAATTCTTCATAATCACTCTTTTGCATTTCTGACGGATTGAGCGTAAGCTGATGTATATTTTTATTGGCACAAACATCAAGTTCGTCAATCATCTCTATTGTCGACTTTTTGAGGCGAGAGAAACCCGGATTGAGTTCGCCGTCGAGATATAACTTTATAACTACATCATTTTCAATATTTTCTAAGTAGTTCCGACTAACATCAGACAGTGTAAAGCGGCCTTCAGAAGTTAGGTCGATGCGGAAATGAGCCACAGCCGATAGCATATTGACAGCAACTAAAGCTATAGGCAAAAGTAGCAAGTGCACTTTGTTGGTGCGTTGGCGTGAAACAACGGCTGCCGTTATGAGCATAAAAAATATTGTGAGCGAAGCAAAATATATCACATCGCGACTGTCGGCCACACCGCGCGAAATGCTATCATAATGACTGCTAATGCCCATTTGCGCTATCACATCTTGCACACCTTTTGCCGATGGCAACAATGCTATAGAATCGAAACCTATGTAGAGCAAAAAACATAGCACTACGCCTATTACAAACGCTACTATCTGATTGTCGGTGAGCGACGAAGCAAAGAGTCCTGCTGCCATATAAACAGCCGCCAAAAGCAGCAAACCTATATACGAACCCATTGTTGCGCCCATATCGATGTTGCCCACAGGGTCGCCAAGTTGCCATACTACAAAGAGATATACCAATGTTGGCAATATGCTGATAACTACAAGCGCTAAACCTGCCAAATATTTTGCAACCACTATTTGCCATGCCGACAATGGACGAATGAGCAACAACTCGAGCGTGCCTTGCTTACGTTCTTCGGCTATAAAGCGCATAGCAATGGCTGGCACAAGAAAAAGATATATCCACGGAGCAATGCCAAAAAGAGGTTCGAGGGTGGCATAGCCGCCATAAAGTATATTGAGTTCGCCCGGCACTACCCACAAAAACAAGCCTGTTGCAGTAAGAAACACCGCAACTACCAAATAGCCCGTGAGCGAACAAAAAAATGTTGAAAGCTCTTTTTTAAATAGTGAAAACATTTGGGGATTTTTTTTTATTTATAAGTTATTCTTTTTCAATTCGTTTAGCATTGCCTTAGCAGCTCTCTCACTACAACCTGCACCACCAAGCATCTGACGCAGTTCGGCATAGTCTGATAGCATCTGCTTGCGTTCGTTGCTTTCAGCAAGCAATGTTGTCAGTTCTGAGGTGAGCTTGTCAAATGTATATGCTTTCTGAAATAGCTCTTTCACCACTTCGCGTCCAAGTATGAGATTGACTAAGCTAATGAATTTTGACTTGATAAACCTATGTGCCACAAAGTCGCTAAATGCACCGCCCCACATGAGGTAAACTACCACCTGCGGACAGTTGAGCACTGCTGTTTCGAGCGTAGCCGTACCCGATGTTACTATTGCCGCACGTGCATTGCTTACAAGCTGATAGGTTTGCATAAACACTATTTTTACATCAGTCCGACCAGCCAAATATGGCTCGTAGTCGGCTATGGTAAATGATGGCGCTCCGGCTATAACAAACTGATAATCAGGGAATTTTTCTACAGCACGCAACATTACGGGCAAATTGTATTTTAGCTCAGATTTTCGGCTACCTGCCAATAGTGCCACTTTGGGACGATTGTCGAGACCGTTGCGCTTGCAAAAGTCGGCAAACTGCTCGTCTTTGTTGTCTCTTTTTTCAATGGCATCCATCACTGGGTTGCCACAATAGTGCACATCTATTCCTTTGCTTGCAAAGTATTGTGTTTCAAATGGTAAGATGGTAAATAGCTTATCGACATACAACTTTAGTTGCTTATTTCTGCCCTCCTTCGATGCCCATGTTTTGGGCACAATGTAGTAAAACGTCAGTATGCCATTTTGTTTAGCAAACTTAGCAATAGGCAAGTTGAAACCAGCATAATCTACAAGTATGAGCACATCGGGGCGATGCGCCAAAAGGTCGGCTTTGCACGTATTGAAGTTGTTGTTTATCTTGCCCAAATGTGTCAGCACATCCCACACACCCATTACGGCAGTGTCGCGATAGTGCCTCACAAGCTCTCCACCTTCGTGTGCCATAAGGTCGCCACCCCAATAGCGAAATTGTGCCTCTTTGTCTTCAGCCTTCAATGCCTTCATTAGGTTTGAGGCATGCAAATCGCCCGATGGTTCGCCTGCTATGATGTAGTATTTCATTTAGCCTTGTATGATAAATTTGAACACAACTACCACAAAAGCCCAAAAGATGGTAGCCATAAATAGTCCGCGAGCTATCTCCATTTTGTTTGAATAGGCAAAGCCCATAAAGAGAGCAAGGTCGGCCAATGTGCTTACAGCTATGAGCGATGAGGCGTAGTCTATCTTCACAAGCCAACCAAAAAAGTCGGCCCACGGCATACCATTGGTTACGCCTACTTTGAAAAATACAAAAGCCACAATAAGTGGTGCTATTAGCCCCATAAGTGCGCCTATCAATATGTATTTTTTTGATTGCTCTGCGCTATTGTATTGCATATTTTGTTTTTTGAATTAGAATGTTTCTTTTTTCAGTTGTTGATAAATCTCAGTGGCTGTTACATCAAGTTTTACTGGGCAAATTGTTGCATATCCTTGTTTGAGCCAATATTCATCGGTTTCTGTGTCTGACGGATTGTCGTTGATGAATGTGCCAACAAGCCAATAATGTTTGCCATTCCATGGGTCTTCAGCCATGTGGTAATCTTCGCGCCAATGTCCTTCAGCCATCCGTACAGCTCTGATGCCTTGTGGTTTGCAGTTGGCTGGTATGTTGACGCTATAAAATATATTGCTCTGTATATCAGTGTGTAATAGCCAATCTATGAGCTTACTAACAATGGGCAATGCATGGCTTAGGTCGGCAGTGTCATCGTTGTCGTCAAACGAAAACCCCATACCTTTCACGCCCAAAAGTGCACCTTCTCTCACGGCGCCCATAGTGCCAGAGTAGTGCACACTCGATGATATGTTGTTGCCATGGTTGATGCCCGACAAAACGAGTGTTGGTTTGCGCCCAACCAAAGCATGATAGCCCAACTTGATGCAGTCAACTGGCGAG
This sequence comes from uncultured Marinilabiliaceae bacterium, assembly GCA_905235955.1. Taxonomy (GTDB): domain Bacteria; phylum Bacteroidota; class Bacteroidia; order Bacteroidales; family Marinilabiliaceae; genus W3P20-009. The sequence continues at coordinate 1,509 of CAJONN010000113.1, read as the reverse complement.
CCGCTAACCATATAACTTTTTACGCCACTAAGTTTCATATCGTAGTTTCTTACGCGTAGCTGTGCCCCTACGGTGATGGAGTGGCTTTGCCCCGAATAACCTTTGTCTGGTGCTACAACTATCACATCGCCATATTCTGACGCTATTTGCGCCAATGCTCGGATGCCTCTTGATTGTATGCCGTCGTCGTTCGATATCAGTATCAGTGGTTTGCTATCTGTCATCTTTTTTCTGATTTGCAAATATGTATGTTTCAGTGCGTTATGGTTTGTATAGTTCTGGCGTGTTTGTATAGTTTGCAGGGTCAACAATGTCCTTACGCTTCGACTCTATTTCTGAAAGCATTTTGTTCATGCGTTGCTGCAGCTCATCAGCGTTCAAAAGTGTGCCGTTGTTGTCATATTGCATCACAAACGATTTTTTATTTGCCTCATATATGTTCCAGTCGCCCACCGACACGCCATTTCTGTAGTATCCAACTACGCTTAGCGAGCCATTGTCGTCCCAATATTTGTATATTCCGTGTAGGTTGCCATCTACATAAGTAGCTTCGAGTCTTATTTTGCCGTTGGGCAAATATTGTAGCCATGAACCGTTGGGCACATCATCTTTATAAGTTATTTTTTCAGCAATATTGCCACCTTCAAAATATATGCGCGACAATCCATCGAGCTTGCCATTATTGTAGTTTTCATCGGCTACTCTCACGCCATTTTCGCTGTAATATGTCCAAAGTCCGTTGCGTTTTTTGTTGGGCGAATATTTACCCTCTGATGCTTTTTTGCCATTGTCATGAAAATATACCACATGAGCACTTCCGTCGTTGGCAATGGTCGACTCCGATGTTTTTTTGCCATTTTCAGCATAGCGCGTAACCTTGCCCACTGGCTTGTCGTCAACAAATGTAGCTACATATATATATTGTCCGTTGGCATATTTCTTAGCCCATTCGCCTTGCTTGCGTCCTTGTTGGTCGGTACGGTTAGGTTTGTCGGGCAACGAAATTTTTTGTGTGGCATTTTGTGAAGTTGCTTTTTTCTGAGGTGCCATGCTGCCAAATACGTCTTGCCCATAAGCCTCTATGCTACCAAAGAGTGTAGCTGCTATCAGAATAAATTTCAAATTCATCACAATAGTAATTTTTAGCATTGCAAAAATAACATTATCAATCGGAAGACGGAAGAGTATATTCTTTCATGATAAAATGCACAATTCTCTCATTTAAAAACTTTTTCTTCGTTTGGCTTCGCCGAATTTTATTTGGCTTTGCTCAATTATCTTCGCTACGTGCTTAAGGCGATGGAAACAAATGTTGGAAGCTAAGTTTACTCAAGTTTCGCAAGTAGAAATGTTCTGCAAACAAGTCCCCAATATATGACCTTCCCATTAATTTTACTTTTTATTTCGCAACGCTCAATCATCTTCGGGTCTGTGCCGACAGAAAAAGTAACAAAAAGAACTCGTCGCTGTTGCCACTCCGCTAAAAATTATCTCCGCTTCGCTAAACGA
>CAJONN010000112.1 GCA_905235955.1 uncultured Marinilabiliaceae bacterium | reverse complement strand
CAGAAAATCGTTTCGAGCGCTTCGCTACGATAATTTTCTTTACGCTCCGTGCCAAAGGCGACAACCGCGAGGTGAAAATCGGGTTCCGTGCTTATTGTTAGAAACAATTTGTTGATTATATTTCTTTCGCCCTTTCATGGCTTATTTCTAGGTATTTTTTCACTTGCGAAACTTGAAAAGTCAAATATTTTCAGTGTGAAGCTGAATGCGAACTAACATAAAACTGCCACTGTTTATCGTTGGCAAGCAAATCGTCTTGTGGCCATATTTTTACAGACATTATAACCTTGTCCATAACTTTGCGTATTAGCGTAGCCAATTCAGGTCCACGATAGTTGGAGCAATTGAGCAAAACAACATAATTGATACCATTGGGCAGCCTTGCTATCATAGCTGATGTGGCAGCCAATGTACCACTTCGGTACCATGCATCGCCAATAGTTGTGCGCCAACCAAGCGGTCCGAAACCATTCGGACTCTCTACCATAGTTTCTATCAACATTGGCGAAAGCTGGTCGGGCACATTCTGAAATCCATCAATGGTTAGTACCAACTTTAGCAAGTCGGTAGCATTAGCAATCCAACCACCAGCTGCCCCCAAAGTTTGTATGTCAGAGCCACCATATGCACGCCTAACCATCTCAGTACCACCCATATAATCGAATGCAACGTGGCTTGTATCAGCTTCGTAGTAATAAGTTTCGAGTGGCAATTGCTCTGATTTTTTTGAGAAACCTATTTGCATATCATATATACCAAGTGGTGCAAGCACTTCGCTCTTGACATAATCTTCGTATGGCATACCAGTAGTTTTGGCAATAACCTCGCCCAAAATGCCATATCCAAAATTAGAATACGATGAGAACGTTCCGGGCGTAAAATGCAAACTTTTTTCTTGCATATACCTAATAATATCCTCCATAGAAATGGGCAAACTCTTACCCATTTGCTGCGCTATGGTATGCGACATAAACATTGGGTCGCCATATTTAGGAGTCCACCCTCCTGAATGGTTGAGTAGTTGATATATGGTTATATCGCCCATACGTTTATCTCTGTAAGTCAGATATTTATCATTGTTCAAAACGCCTGTTGGTCCGAATACCTTCTGATGTAGGCTAATTCTACCCTCTTGCACCAAACGCATAATAGCAATGGCTGTTATAAGTTTAGAGCCACTTGCAATACGCATTCTGTTGTAAGGTTTCATCGGAATGCTATCCTCTACATTGCTAAAACCCACCCCCTTAGCATAAACAATACGTCCGTCTACGCTAACTGCTACAGAGGCGCCACCTTTGAGGTGCTCTAAGTGCAAAAGACGCAAAAGAGTTTGATCAATAATATCTATAACAGTATCGCTTTCAGCAACATAAAACGACGAATGATTGTCAACTTGAGCTGAAAACGTCAGTTCAGAACAAAATTTATCATCAGAAAAAAATATATTGCAACAAAACTTGCAAACAATAACAATTAGCACAACTGCATTGGCAAGCAAAAGCAATTTTATCTTCGACTTCAGATATATTTTTTTCATCTCTTCAGATAATACGATTTATACAAAAGTGCACCATTGCGTAGCATAAGTGCAAAAGCCACTTCTACACTCAAAGAAGCTGTATCTTGAACTTGCAACAAACTTAACATAACAAACGCAATTAGAAATAGCATATTGAGAGCCACCGAACCTGCGAGCAGCTTAGAGGCGAATCTATTTTTCACAATCAAAACAATAATAGGAAAATATAGTATTGACGCCCAAAGTACATTAGCATTGGCCGAGCAAACTTCATGTTTGGTAAAGAGCCACAGATACCACAACAAAAGCGACATAAGAGCTGCAACAGCAAAAAACAAAACATCGAACCACTTAGTATACCGATGCTTCAAAATGTCAAAGATGGTAAACATTACCGACAAAACAATAAGCAACCAACCAAGTCGATCGGCAGTAAACCCAGAATTTGCACTCTGAGCATAAGTAACTACATTGCCTTTGAGAATCAGGTTTTGTTGAGCAATAAAACCACAATCGACAAACAACGAATCGAGGTAAACAGGCAAATAAGCACGAGCCCAAGCATCGGCATTGCGGTCGGTTTTAGCTCCCAAAAGCAAATCGATGCCTTGAGCTGTCCACGTATTTTCGGGCAGATGCGAATGAATATAGTCGCGATACGAAAGGTTTGTTTGCTGTGAGTTATCAGCTTGATATTCAATATTTTTAAAATTGAATATAATATCTCTGATGCGAGTCGCACAGTTGTCGAAAAAGAAATCGTAGCGATAAGCTCTATTGGCTGGTTGTATGTTCCAGATGAGATAATTCCATACCAACTGCTTTTGAGCCTGAGTTAGATTGAGTAAACCTTCGTATACATCTCTATTTTCGTACCTATAACTCTTCATAAACCGCTCAAAAGTGGTAGAAGCAAGCATATAATCTAAATCGCCATTCATAAATTTGAGTGTAAAATATGGCGTATCAAAATCGAATGTACCATAATTAAACACTATGTCGATATGCAGCGAATCATCGGTAACTCTCAGAGCGCTATGTCCAAAAACAGAATAGAGCATATCGCCACTCGAGCATGTAAGCAACGATATGCGTGACTGCTCTGACAATAGAGGTGCCTCTACATCAGCATATTTGCTCGTAGATTGAGCACAAGTAAACGATGTAAACAGAATAAAGTAAACAAGTAAAAAACCTGTAAACTTTTTAATAAATTTACAAAATTTACTATGTATATTATAAGTAAACATATTACAAATCAAATAATTAATCCACCAACAAGTTCGTTTACAGAGTTCATTCCGTGCCTATCCAAATAGCGTGCAATGCCATCAACCACTTGTATACTAATAGTAGGATCGATAAAGTTGGCAGTACCAATCTGAACTGCAGAGGCACCAGCCAAAAGGAATTCAACAGCATCAGTAGCAGAGCAAATTCCGCCCAAACCAACTACTGGAATATTCACAACTTTAGCTACTTGCCATACCATACGAAGCGCAATAGGCTTCACTGCAGGACCAGATAAACCGCCAGTAACTGTAGATATGACAGGTTTACGTTTTTCAGCATCGATAGCCATACCAAGCAGCGTATTGATGAGCGAAACTGAATCGGCTCCTGCCTCTTCTACTGCCTTGGCAATATCAGCAATAGATGTTACATTAGGCGTAAGTTTTACCATCAGATGTTTGTGGTAAACAGCCCTAACAGCACTCACCACCTTAGCTGCCATATCGCAGCTTGTGCCAAAGCCCATACCACCCTCCTTTACATTGGGGCACGATATGTTGAGCTCAATGGCAGGTATATTGTCAAGTTGTGCAATGCGAGCAGCCGTAGCTACATAATCATCAACAGATGAACCAGATACATTTACAATGACATTGGTATGTTGGTATTTTAGCAACTTCGGATTGATATGTTCGCAAAAATAGTCAACACCTTTATTTTGCAATCCAACAGCATTGATAATGCCTTGAGGTGTTTCAGCCAAACGAGGGTAAGCATTGCCCTGACGAGGTTTGAGTGTAGTGCCTTTTACGATGATGCCACCCAACGAATCAACGTCAATAAAGTCATCGTATTCGTAGCCGTAGCCAAACGTTCCAGATGCTGTTAGCACTGGGTTTTGCAATTTTAGTCCTTTGCCTAAATCAACTGATAAATTTACTCCCATTTCAAATCGTTTATATCAAAAATAGGACCATCAGAACATACGCACTTATGGCCTTCGTTAGTATCAGTAACGCAGCACAAGCAAACGCCAATGCCGCATGCCATCTTATTTTCAAGCGATACAAAGCATGGTATATTAGCCTTTTTGGCTAAATTGCCAACAGCCTTCATCATAGGTGTAGGACCACAAACAAGCAAGCTTGTAAACTTGCCAATATTTTGTAAACTTAAAAAATCATGGTCGGTAACAAACCCTTGTTTACCCATACTACCATCTTCAGTAGTAATATTTACACGTCCTACTGATGAGTAAACATCATATCTGAGTAAATCATTTTTAGATCTGACACCAAATAAGAAATCGACTTCAACATTTTGTTGTTTGAGGCATCGTCCTAAATAGAGAAGTGGCGCAACACCAACACCTCCGCCAATAAGCAACGGACGCTTACCAACACGTGAGAGGTCAAAGCCATTGCCCAATGGAAAAACAACATTGATTTTATCGCCCTCTTGCAACAAACTAAGTTGCTTAGTGCCATTTCCTACAACCCTAATAAGCAGAGTGATAGTTTGTTTGTCAGAGTCGACATCGTGAATAGATATAGGTCGGCGCAAAAAGGTTTTGGCCGTATCAGGCACCTTTACTTCAACAAATTGCCCGGGCAATATTGGGGGCAGAGAGCCATTTATAGGCTTGATTGTCAGCGAGATATAGTTTGGTGGAATAGATTCTGATTTTTCCACCAAAAAATCGGTCATAAAACGTTTCAACATTACCTTGTATACAATCTTTGGTTGTGTATGTTATTAAATGTTATAAAAAACATTGTGTTTTTATAAATAGCAGCCAAAGGTAACGATAATATTTTACTTCCGAAACTTATTAGTATGAAGTCTGGTCAGGTTTATATTCAGAGTAAGTTCCATCAGTATAGAAGATGACAATACGCGATGCGATTTTGCTAATTGTTGACGTAGGTGTTGAAGTTTTGTAGTTTGCCTGATTAGTTTTTTGGTATTCGGCTTGTGGCGACTCTGCTACATTTATTGCATTGATAGTGTTTTCTGCTATCGGAGTAGTATTTACATTACTAACATCATTAGGTAAAATATTGTTTACTGTATTTTGTTTACTATCTTTAAGCATGTTTACTTTGTCATCAGTTGGAAAATCAAATAATTGTTGTTGTTCAGGACTATGTAAATTGTTGTTCTCCGATGTAAACATACTTCCTTTACCACTAAGTAACCATTCGATATTGATTTTGGGAAACGCCTCCTTTATTTTAGATATAGTAGATTCAGTAAACTCGCTATGCCTACCATTTACTGACATAACATGCGAAACCATTCCTTTTGATACACCTATCAATTCAGCAAATTTTGTTTGTGTTATGCCATAATGCTCTAATATCAATCTTATGCGTTCTCTCATTGGTAGTAAATTTAGTGTTAACATTGCGAAGATACACCTTTATACATAAGTTTACAAATAAAATGAATATTTTTTTACACATACGAATTCATTTTTTATTGTAGATTGCTGTGTATACACATGTTTTTAACTTGTATAATACAGAGCATAAACAATGCCTTAGTTTTTATTGATATAAATAATATATTTTGTTGGTTATTAGATTGTTATGATTGAATTTTATATGTAAACCACTACATTTTACACAAAATAACTCATTTTATATGTTTTATTTATTGAAGTAATATAATATAATATGCTGAAAATCTGTACTTTATTTTAATGTTGTTTACTTGTGTATACTTATATTTATACGAGTAAAACACACATCAATATTGTAAACTAATTCTCCCCTACTCTATATCTATTATTTGTTTTTATTATTTTTGCATAATCATTGCTTGAATATTTTAATAAAAAAATTTTTACTATGAACGATACTTTGATGACTCCTGATATGTGTATGAAATTTTTGATTTGGTCGTACTATTACAATAATATCTCTCCTACTGCCGATTTTAACTTTGAAGAGTGCAAATTGTTTACACCAGAACAAGCTTTTGAACTTAACAATATAAAGCGCGCTATGCTTTTGTGTTTCACTGAAGACTCAGTGGTGCGCGCAGTTGAGCAATTGCGCATGGCAAAGATGAAGGGTGAAGTTTGTCCGTTTTCTAAAGCAGAATTAGATGCTATTTTTCTGAAACAATGAGCCACCGTGATGCTCATGGGCGGTTTGGAACAAGTGATGAATATTGTTGGCAACTATGTGAAGGTTAGATTGTTGGCACTTCCAGCTACACTTATGTTGTTTGCTTACAATGATAGCCTTTTGGGCGTTTATTGCTACACGCGGTCTAATTTTATTACCTACTCAAGTTTTGCAAGTGAAAAACGCACAGAAAATAAGCTATGAGAATGGGCGAAAGAAATATAACCAACAAATAGCTTCCAACAACTAGCACGGAACCCGATTTTCACCTCGCGGTTGTCGCCTTTGGCACGGAGCGTTAAGAAAATTATCGTAGCGAAGCGCCCGAAACGATTTTCTGTTTGAG
>CAJONN010000111.1:8955-13939 GCA_905235955.1 uncultured Marinilabiliaceae bacterium | reverse complement strand
AGTTGAAGAGCTATACGACGATATGCAAAAGCTAAGTGGTAAATATATTTTGATAAAAGGTTCAAGATCGAACAAACTTGAGCAACTGACTGATAAGTTGTAAGTTATAAGTTGTAAGTTATAAGTTATAAGTTATAAGTTATAAGTTATAAGTTATAAGTTATAAGTTGTAAGTTATAAGTCTCGCATTAACAATTTTCTGAAATCAATATTGTTAGTGCGAAAAATGTTTTCTGACAATACTTAACGTTCTCGCTTGAACCAATGCATTGCGTCACGCCTCACTTCCAATACAAATCACTGAATATCTTTATTTTGCGCAGATAATAATCAACAATAATGCTATGCGGATAGACGACATCAGGCAGTTGGCACGAACGTTTAGATGCTAAGGCTCGGCGCTGACCAAGAATAATTCTAAAACGCTTAAATACAGACCAATGCGCACGAACTATAGCCCAACAATGAGCAGACTGATGCGAGAGTAGAAACTTTAGGCCTGCAACGCCATCGAGAAGAAGGCGCACGAAAAATGCAACAAACCACAAATGGCTATTGTAGTTTTTGATGAGCATTGCAAGGTTGTTGCGAAAGTTGAGATAAGTCTTGCGCGGATTGGCAGCAGAGAGCGTTGCACCACCGAGATGAAAGACGTACCCACCACTACACGCTACGATGCGCCAACCAGCATTGCGCATACGCCAACAGAGGTCTATCTCCTCCATGTGAGCGAAAAAAGTTTCGTCTAAACCGCCCAAATCGTTATAGACCTTGCGACGCACCATCAGTGCTGCCCCACTCGCCCAAAGTACGTCAATATCAGCATTATACTGGCGTTCGTTGCGCTCCACGCTATCGAAAATTCTTCCACGACAAAATGGGTAAGCAAGAAAATCGATAAAACCACCCGCAGCACCAGCATATTCAAAATATTCGTGATTTTTATCATCCATAATTATGGGCGCGCAAGCCGCAATTTTAGGATCGGAGCGCATCAGTTCATATTGCGGACAGAGCCAACCTTCAGCAGGTGCAACGTCAGAATTGAGCAAAACTACATACTCATAATCAAGATGTTGCAACACTCGGTTATATCCAGCAGCAAAACCGTAATTGGTGCTAAACTCAAGGCGCTTGACCTCCGGAAATTCGTTTCGAAGCACATCGAGGCTTTCATCTGTTGAGCCATTGTCGGCAACAAAAACGTCGGCAATGTCGGCAGGCGTGTTGGCTATCACCTGCGGCAAGTAGCGACGAAGAAGTGCGGCGCCATTCCAATTGAGTATAACTACGGCTATTGGTTTCATGCTAAGTTTTTTTGCTGATCGATAATCATCTGCAAAGCACAACTAAGTTGGTCAGGGCACGAAGTGTTTTTTGCGCCACATTTGATACCGCGTGTACGCTTTATGATATCTTCTAATCGCATACCTTCTACAAGTTTTGATATGCCTTTTAGGTTGCCATCGCAACCACCAATAAATTGTACTGAGCGCACTATATCGCCATCTATATCAATGATTATCAACTTGCTACATGTACCTTGTGTTTCGTATTGATATGTCATAATAGTTAGTTTTTGTTTTTTGAAAAAAATGTATGCGGATTGCAAAATGCCATATTTTGCTTTTGTGCCAATGTTATTATTGCCTCTGCCACCTCATCGCTATTGTTTAGGCGGTCGTGGAGCAATACGATGCTATCTGGGCGTAAGTTGTTTGCCACTCTACTTATCACCTTGCTTCGGCTCTCACGGCGTGTATCAAACGAGCGCACCGACCAACCTACAGTGGTGTAGCCTATACGTTGCACTGCATGTTTTATCATGTAGTTTGTTATGCCAAGTGGCGGACGAAAAAGTGTAGGCACAACACCCACCGAACGCAATGCTTCATGAGCTTTTTTCAGTTCAGCAAAATAACTATTTGTAGAACAGAAACTTCTGAACGGATTATGATGAAAGGTATGTTGTCCAACTATATGACCATCAGCAACTATACGCTGCACAATTTCAGGGTGTTGCAAGGCTTTGCTGCCAATGCAAAAAAACACGGCTTTGACGTTGTATTTGCGCAACACACTTAGCACTTTAGGTGTATTTTGCTCATCTGGTCCATCGTCAAAGGTGAGGAGCAATCCGTTGCCATTTGTGGTGCATACGGCTGGCAAATAGGCACACGTTTGTATGTGTGTAGCTACATAAACTTCGCGTCCGACAATAATAGATATTATTATAACAACTATAACTATCATTGCATCAATGAGTTGAAAAACATAGCAGCCGTACCCACATTGGTGAGCGAACTGATTGTCGGATTGGTAAGTTGAGCTATGGTGTGTTCGTTTTTTTCGTCAGAAAGAAGAAAAAACCATGCAGAGTCTTCGCAAGGCAAATGCTTAGCCTTATGTGGCATACGTTGCAATATATTGTGAAGCGTTGGCGTTAGTTCGTCGGCATAGCCCAACAAAACAGTATGTTTACCATCGGCTATTTCAAGAGCCGCATCTATCAAGGCATCGGTAAAGCTACGCTCACGATCAACAAAGGTCATGTTGTAGCCGTGGCAACCCGTCAAAATGGCTATATGGCTACCAATGGTGTTGAAGGTTGATTGTATGAAAGGTGTTGGTGGCAGCACTTGCTCATTGGTTTGCAGTGCCGAAAGCAAAAACTTCTCACTGTCGGTCAAGCAACCATACGCTGTGGCTGTAATAATGCTATCTGGCACGCTTATTTGTGCTTGAGCTAAACAATGCAAACCTGTAGCTACGCCCATCTTCACTATTTTGCTCATTCTGCGACGCATATTGGCATCGGGCACAAGACTTTTCAGGTCCCAAGCATCGCTATATTGTGCGGCAGCGTTGACGTAGATTGTCTTCATAGGCGAGAGAAAATAACTGACGAACAATTGCCACCAAAGCCAAACGAATTTGACAAAACATTGTCGACTTTAGCCTCATTGTGCGTTTGCGTTATAGGTATAAGGTTAGGCAGTTCGGGCATTGGCTGCGCAAAGTTGAGATTAGCCCACACCTGCTGATGTTTTATGGCAAGCACTGAATAAACGGCTTCTATGGCTCCGGCTGCTGCCAATGTATGCCCTGTAAAGGCTTTGGTAGAGCTGAATAGTGGCAGTTTTTTGTTCCAAATAGCACACAATGCGGCGCCCTCTGAAGCATCGTTGTTGGCTGTACCTGTGCCATGTGCGTTGATGTAGCTAATGTCTGATGCGTTGAGTTGTGCTTTGCTCAAAGCTGCTCGCATTGCAAGTTGTGGTCCGATGCCCTCAGCGCTCACTGCCGTCTGATGAAAAGCATCGTTGGCATTGCCCCAACCAGTGAGTGCGCATATTGTACGATTGGTAGGGCGATTGCTAAGCACCAGATATGCAGCACCTTCGCCAAGATTAAGTCCGGCACGCGAGGCATCGAATGGGCGACATTGGGCATTGTCGAGTATCATGAGCGATTTGAATCCGTCGATGGTGTAGGCACATAGGGCATCGGTGCCGCCCACTATGGCTTTTTCTACCAAACCATTCTCTACAAGGCGTGCTCCCATCATTATGGCGTTGGCAGCCGACGAACATGCGGTGCTTATTGCTGTTCGGAAACCTCCAATGTGGCAATAATTGGCTATGGCATTGGTGCTCGAAGCACAGTCATGTTGAGCCACGTAACGCAGTTGTCCGCGTTGTGCGTTGTGCATATATTGGCTATAGAACTTAGGTGTTAGGTCCATACCACCAACCGATGTTGACGAGATAAAAGCTACGTGACTAAGCTCGGTCAAAGCGGCATTTTCAATAGCTTCAGTAGCTGCTACCATACCAATGAGCGATGTGCGCGAAACAACTTGTTGTGCGCTAATGTGCAATAGTTGCTGCAGTTCGGCATTGTTTTGGCTAATTTCGCCAACAGGCACATCTATGGCTGTGCTAAAGTTGCGTATGGTGCCAATGCCGTTGGTGCAGTTGTGCAATGCCTGTAAATTGGCTTCTACGCCTATGCCCAATGCCGATGCAATGCCTATGCCATCTACGTAGACCATCGGCTTATTTCTTGTTGGCAACGACAAATTCTGCCAATGTATTTATCGACTTGAATATAGGACGAGCATCGGCAGCGTTTTCTATATGAATGTTGTACTGACGTTCAAGTATCAATATTATTTCAAGCGCATCAATAGAGTCAAGGCCAAGTCCGTCGCCAAAGAGCGGAGCATCATCATCAATGTCGGCAGGCGTGATATCTTCTAAGTTGAGTGCCTCAATTATTTGTTGTTTAAGTAGTAGTTTAAGTTCTTCCATAAATATCAGAGTTTATGCGTTAGTTAACAATTCAAAGTTTAATTCATATTCATTTTCGAGCAATTCGCACCAGCCGGTTAGCACGTATGCATATTTTCCACTATTGAGCAATAGATGAGCATAGTTGGTGGCAAATTTATCATCAGAACTATTGGCTATGAAAAATGTTGTTTCACCTTTTATTTGGTGCCTTATTGCTATTTCGCCCATCACAATATTTGCCAATGTATAGACGAATGCAGCCGGACTGGCAGGTTTGTTGTCGCACTTTTGTATGCGCCAATGTAGCAAGTCGGCATCGAGCGAGGCACTTCTGTTGCTCAGCACTATTGCTATGCTATATGGTTCGTTGACTGTGCCACTTAGCATATATTCGGCTGCCAAATAGCCCATTTTTGCCATATTGCTCATTTTAAAAAACTTGAGGTTTGCCTCGGTCTGATGATAAACCTCGCGAGCAAATAAGGCAAAATCAGCATTAGTTTTTATCACTGTTTTTCCGTCAACCAATAGCTCGCCATTGCGCATAGTGCAACGTTTTATGCAACTGACAACACTGTTAGTTTTTTCTTGAGCCGATGTACAATAAGCATATTCTTCTTTCGATAAAACAACTGCTGCATTGCATCCACCAAATCCTGATGCACTTTTGAGGCAATGATGCATAGCAA